>JAYQWI020000749.1:0-24327 GCA_035871815.2 Candidatus Parabeggiatoa communis | reverse complement strand
GGCTGATTATGTGCTCAAACCTTATAACCCCCTTGGCGCTGATCCACATTGTGATGAGTATTGTCCGCATTTAGCCCTGAATGAACACTTATTGATGACTTTTGCGAAAAATGAGTTAGGCTTTGATGTGCCTTTCAGTGGGATCATTAAGCGTCCGAATGATCGTGAATATCATTATGTTGTGAAGCGTTTTGATCGATATAAAGGGTATTCGTTTTCATGCCATGAATTGGCAAGAGTGATGGGATTAAACAGCAAGTCTCAAACGAGTTTTGAAAAGTTGTTTAAGCGGTTTAAAATCTATATTAAGCACCCGAAAGAACGATTAAGGTTGCTTCAATACTATTTTTATTCACTGCTTGTTGCATCTGAAGAGTGGTTTTTGAAAAATTTTTCGGTGATGGCAGATGAAAAAACGATAAGAGTGGCACCGCTTTATAATATTTTGATGACGGGGATTTATGACAATGCTTTTGGCTATGAAGGGCAATTGCCAAGTGATGAGCAGGCCAGCCAGATTCGCCTTCATGATTTTTATGTTTTAGTTGATTTGATGAAAGTCAATAGAAAAAGGTTTAATAAAGCGGCTTCATTGATCTTGTTTAATTATACGCATAGGCTACCGGAATACATTGATAAATTGGAGAAAGTGTTTTCAGAGGCCAGCGTTTATAAAAAGAGTGAGCCTGATTTGTTTAGTCAAGAGCCACATCTTAGTCAATCTCTTTCATTAGCTGAAACGCTGAGAAAAAGTCATCAAATCAGGATGGCAGAATTGGAAAAAAATGGCTGGTATACACAGCTTGATGTGCCCCCAATCCATGTTGATTATCCGGTGTTACAATTGAGACTGTTTGATGGGGTGTGATGAGTCGGGAGGAGGGCGAACAAGATCGGGCAGCTCCGATTCAGAAATGAACATTGATTGCCTTCATCTGATGATAATTAATCCTGTAAATCAACAGGAACGAAAATCGGGATATGTGAAATCATTTGTAGGGGCAGCCCTGCGTGTCTGCCCTTGTGAATATGAGTTAGAAAATTGAGAAGGCTTTTAATAAGTGATGCGCAGCCTCTCATTCCAGCGAAGTGTGTTCACTTTGTGCAGACGAAAATAGACTTTGATTGTCTACGTTCCTGTTATTTTGCGAGTTTACGTTCCTGTTATTTTGCGGGCCTCTTTTAGTGAAAAATTTATTTTGATAAGCCTGTTTTTAGAAATGCGCCCGACAATAACCGGCTACTTTCATTAGCAAACGGGTATATTATTAATTTGGAAATGGCCCAAGATTATCCCAGTCATTCGTTTATACTTCGTTATTGAGGGAATTGACTATGTCAGTACAATTAACTATAGATTTGCCTGAAGACGTTTTTCCTATTTTGCGAACTGATCCTAAGCATTTTGTCGAAGAAATGCGTCTTGCAGCGGCCATAAAATGGTTTGAAATGGGTCAAATTTCTCAAGGTAAAGCGGCCGAATTAGCACAGATGAGTCGTCAACAATTTATAGAGGCTCTGTCACGTTTTCAGGTTTCACCTATTCAAATGACACCAACAGAATTAACGGCGGAGTTTTTAGCAGATGAATAAACATTGGGTAGTCAATAGTTCCCCCATTATTCTACTTTCCAAGATTGGACAAGTCGCCTTATTGCATGAATTATCTGATGAATTAGTGATTCCTGCGGGTGTTGCCCAAGAAATTCAACAAGGTACAGAAAATGATGCTGCTAGACGCTGGTTAAAAAATGAAGGCCAAAAATGGGTGCGAGAAACTGATGTTATTCTCCCAATCATATCAGCCTGGTTGTTAGGTGTGGGAGAAAGCCAGGTACTGTCTTACGCAAAGAGACATACTGATTATGTCGCTATTTTAGATGATAGAGCAGCTAGAAATTGTGCCGCTACCTTAAAAATACCTGTAAGAGGCACTTTAGGGGTACTTTTATTAGCGAAAAAAATGGGAAAAATCACTAAAGTCAAACCATTACTGACTCAATTGCAAGATGTTGGTTTGCGCGTCAGTAGCAAATTAATTAATGAAAGCATTAAATTGGCAGGGGAACAATAACGGGCGCATTCCCCAGGGCCGCAAATAAAATTGCAAAGAGGCTAAGCTTTTTCTTGAGGAGGTTTATTTATATGAGTGACAATAACCCATCAGGCTTTTCGCGCCGCCAAATGCTGATCTCTAGGATGCTGGGGGGCGGCAACGGTTTCTGTGACTTCATGGATGCTTGATTTAATCCCTATCGGTGGTGATAAATTTAGGAAGTTCCAAAAAAATAATTATCCCAAAAGGCAATTCAAGCCGGTTTGTTTAATTTCTCTCATTCTCTGCGGCTCTGCGTGAGCCGACAGTTTGTTACAAATAATTTGTGTGCATAGAGTAGCCCTGCGGGATAATTTATTTTTTTGATATTCCTTAGACTATTTGGCAATTGATGAAGCCGATAAGGTACGCCATTATGAGAAGATAATCGATATCACAGGCGTTGAGTTGTTTCAACAATGGTATGGATAATGGTTCAGGCCTTCAATCATTGACTCTTTTTCTGAGGGAATGGGCGGCGATTTTGTTCTTATAACGTGTCTTGATTCTTTAATAGGATAATTTCAACACGACGATTTTGCTGTCGCCCATTTTTTGTTGCATTCGTGGTGAGAGGCTCTTTTTCACCAAACCCTTTTATAATCAATCTATTGGGTTCGATGCCTTTTGTGATCAAAGCGTTTTGTACTGTTTCAGCACGGCGTTTTGAAAGACGTTGATTATAGGCTTTGCGACCCCGATTATCAGTATGGCCTTCGACAAGGATTGAGCGTGAATCATCATACTCTTGAATCATGTCAACAAATTCAGTGATTTGTTGCTCGCCTTGAGGCAATAACTTGGCTTTACCGGTTTTAAAAAAGACGGAATACAAGGTAAATTGCAAACCGCGATCTGTTTCGACAGGCCAGGTTTGTGTACTGGTTTGTAGACTTTGTGTTTCTAATAACGGCAATGTTCTTGCGATAGACGCGGCTTTTTGGACAGGCGCGGCTATAACGTCTGGTTGGGCAGGTACACCGGCTAGGCTGAAAGTGGTCATATAAGCCGGTTCTAATCTCATGGCACAGCCTGTCGTTAGTCCGGTTAATATGAGGAGCATTGCCGAGACTTTTATGCTTTGAGGAGAATTGAGGTTTTTCATGAGGGATGATGTTTTTAAGATGAAATAAATAACGCAAGAGGCGCAAGAGGCGCAAGAGACGCTAGGATGCAAAATTTGGCGTGAAATCGCTGATTGTCATGATTGACGCTGATTAATTATAAAAAACGGGATGACTAATTCATAAAGACTCCTTAAGCTCTGTATGAAATTCATGATAAGGGGTAGCCTCATTTGGATGACTTCTATGTTCAGAAAGTCTTTTATCCAATTCCTATTTTTTGCCATTGTGGTACATCAATGTTTTCGCCAGATTGACAAATTCTATCCCAAACTTCTTCTTGCTGTAAATTTTTCCGTGATGACATCGTACCGTGAGTTCAAAGTGCAATTTCGTTATGCTTTGGAGCTTACCACCGGGCGCATTCCCAAAAAAAGGTCATTATCAATCTCAATCGGGCCGATGCAAAATAAATTTGGAACGAAAATTGGGCCGAGGCTCCTTTTTTAATGCGCCTCTGACTAGATGTTTTCTTGTTCAGATAAAAATTCAAAGGCTTCTAAAGTCCGAGTTCCAAGCGTGGGCACATTGACAGTCTGTGATAAGTCTGAACAGTTAGCCAGTATGATCATTCGTTCTTGTGTGTCTTGTTTAGTAAAGCCTAATACTGCTGAATTGCCCGTTTCAAAGAAATCAGGTTTTTTTACCAAGCATGGGTGTTGTTTTCGCCATGATATTAAATCTTTTAGGGTGTGATACCACTGATATTCTTTACTGCCTTTTTGATGGCGTCTGTTTTTTCTGTCCTCAGTTAAGGGTACGCGCTTAACAAAGCGACTATCCTGACAACGAATAGGGTCTTGCTGATAACTCAAATCGTTTTCAACCCCCAATTCTTCTCCCATATAAAACAAGGGTGTCCAGCCGAGACTTAATTTTAATTGCCATAATAGCCTAATTTTGCGTAAATCGCCTTGCAGTAAACTGAAAGTTGTTCCTGAAATACCACGCGGGAAGCTTTCCCCTTTGATTTGTCGAAAGGGTTGGCAACCGTTATTAAGAAAAGATTCTGTTAGGGTATTGGCAATCGGTTTTTCAAGCATTTCAAGGCTTAATTCGTCATGGCATTCGCTGAGTATCCACCAGTGAGTGTGATCTATTTGGGGTGTGTTGGTGAGTACGGTTTGGATGTCTTTCACTCTGCCAGTGGTGACGGCTTGCCAAAGATAGGGCATTAAGGTGAAGTGATAAGCGATTTGAACTTGATCGCCTTGTCCAAAGTATTCAAGGAGTTTTTCAAATTGTTCATTGGCTTCTGCTAAAAAAACGGCCTTTGGCGCGACAGAGTGTAAACCGAGACGGAAAATTTTGAGCAGGGTATGTGCTTGCGGTAGACTGATACACGATGTGCCTGCTTGTTTCCATAGAAAGGGTACGGCATCAAGACGAAAAACATCAATGCCCCAATTGGCAAGCGTTAATAGATTATTAATCATGCCAAATAGGACATCGGGATTTTGATAATTCAAATCCCATTGGGCAAAATCAAATTGATCGGTTGTATAGCCAAGTGGCCGACGTTTGTAAAAGGTTGACCAAACCCATTGATCAAGTGGTTCGACGTAATCCCAATGGCCTGGTGCAAAATCGGGGAAAATATCGGGTACCTTTTCCCAAGGTTCCCCTGAATCACTCCACAGAAAAAAGGGATGATAATGCGGGTCGTTATGCTTAGCGGCCACTGCCCAGGCTTGTTTATCTGAAACGTGATTGAGTACGAAATCTAAGGCAATGTGTATGCCTTGTTGATGACATTCGCTGATTAATGCTTGGAATGCTTCATTCGTACCCAATCTGTCATCAACTGTTTCGTAGTCATCGACGGCAAAGCCGGCATCTCCTGAACTTTTTAAGAGTGGGAGAATATGAATTAAATTGATGCCTAAGTCATTGAAATAGTGAATTTGTTTTCTCAAAGCTTCCACTTTTTGGCCTTGAGGGGATTCGGGGCTAAATAAATCGGCGTATAAAATATACGCTATTGTTTCAGATGATTTAAACCAATCGGCCGAGGTGTCTTTGTCGAAAGCTTTTAAGGCTTCTGATCGTTTAGCCCGATGTCCATCAAGTAAGCGCACAAAATGATGAGACAGTTCTTCAATGCGCTTGTCACTATCAGGATAGAGTTTGGCAAGCAAGGGACGAATTTGATCTTGAAGTTCTCCCATTGTCATATTTAAGTTCCAGAGCAAGCATTATAGGAATTGATAACTTAGATGGTGGGCAATAGCCCACGCGACATTAAAAAACTACGTTTTGGATATGACAACTGTACCGGCCAATTTATCGTGCCAACCTTGTTTTCTCTTGTCGAAAGCTACCCAAATGCAACCTAAACCCAATGGAAGCATAGATATAATATAGGCAAAATATCGACCCAGTAATTGTTTTATTGAGGGTTTTTCACCAGTATTCGCATCAACAATAATGGCAGATATTGCCATTTTGCCAGGTGTTGCCTGTTTATACTTCCAAAACATAATGATAACGATAGCGGGGAAGAGATAAGAAATTAAAAAATGTGCAGGCCCTTGCACAAGCGCGTCTGATTTTAAATAAACCATGCCGTAAATACCGAGTAATGGTGGAAGAGTAATCAGCAGGAGAATGACTGTGTCAATGAGTGTCGCCAAAGTTCTTGCCCAAAATCCAACGTATTTTAATTCTGGTTGTTCATCAAAGCTAGAAATTTCGGCTGTTGGTGGGGTATAGGGATTGTGTTCTTCCATAGGATAATATTTTCGTTTTGTTTTGATTTATAAGAAAGGATTTAAAACCTAACGACAAGGATTGTATATAAGAAAGGATTTAAAACCTAACTCGATTGGGTTAAATACAAAAAAGGGCAACCACAAGGGTTTGCCCCTACAGATGATGTCTTTCACGCTTGTCGAAAATACTATACAAGGATTGGGTAGTTCTTTCGGCATCTTCAATGATACTGAAGCTTTGGACTCCAAAACGAGATGTTGGGGGAAGTTAATTTGTTTTTGTTCCTCAAGATTCTCTTTCTTTAGAACGGTTGAGCCACATTTGCTGCGCCTGATCCTGCGCTTCATCAATACTAGCAACCTTTTCCATTAATTTCAAAGCAATCGCTGTTGTTCCGATCACTGCGCCTGCGGCGTACTCATCTTCAATTTCACCGCGCCATAAGGCTAATAAACGTTGCGGTTCTAAGACTTCTTCTTTGACATGTCGCTGTTTAAACATGGGGGGCCACATTTCATCGGACAGTTCTCCGTTATGCACACTTTGAACTAAACAGTCCATATCGGGATTGCGTTCAATCTCGCCGCCTTCACCTTTCATAACGGCTAAATGGGGGTAATTGAGTAATAAAGCAGCTTCTTGATGGACTGGGCGATAACCGGGGTGGAAAATTCCTTGTATCATGTAAGGGGCATTTAAGGGATTGAGCATACGGGCTAAGGTGTGGACGGGGGAACGTAAACCCATGAGAGGGCGGAGTTCAATGATTTCGTGTAATTTGGGGCAAAAATAGTGTAGTGGTAAATAGCTAAAATTGGATTGTTTAATTTGGGCAAAAGCTTCTTGAAAAGATGTCGCGTATTGAATACCGACATAAGATAACACATCTTCGGTGTAAATACGCCCGTTTGTATGTCCTTTTGTACCGTGCATCAATACCTTGATGCCATTTTCTGCTAATAATAAAGCGGACAAAATAAACCAAGGTAAATGACGACGCTTGCCGGCATAAGATGACCAGTCTAAATCGACTTTTGCTATGTCTTCAGGTAATTTCAGTGCATCACGCGCCGCTTGAATAAAGCCCGTTAATTCTTCACGGGTTTCCTCTTTGACACGCATCAACATCATAAATGCCCCTAATTGCGTCGGTTCAACTTCATCAGCCATAATCATTCGCATGGCTGAATAAGCTTCTTTTTGTGTTAAGGGGCGACTACCTTTTTTACCTTTACCTAATATACGCACATATTGTGCAAAAGGATGCTCTTCGTAAAATGTTGTCGTCAACATGGGATTATTGGGATTGGGGATTGGGAATGATTAGAGTGTGAGTTTCACTTGAATCAGTGAGAATGATGATAATTTGCCTCTTCATCCTTCCAATCTAAATAAGAATGTTGATGGTTATGAAAAGACAGATTGGCGCTAGTACCCTGTCAAATCAATTATGACGGGTAGAGAATTTTCAACGAGAGGGCAGACACGTTGGTCTACCCCTACAAAACCAGACAAATTTCAAAAGGGCAGATATGTTGGTCTGCCCCTAGAAGTACGTTGTATTATACGATTTCATGTAGGGGCGAACCTACATGTTCGCCCTTGTTGTGAAATTATTTTTGCTGAACATCTATAGTTGACCATTAACCATTAGTCTTCGCGATTCGCAAGGCGATTGACATTTTACTATTTAAATGTCTCATCAATATCGCTATCAGCCAAACTACGGGGCATAAAAGGCAATATTCTCACCGCTAAGACGGTTAATAATGCTGATATGCCAATTCCACTGAGACCTAATAATATTTCCCAAACACTTGGGGTGTAGGCATGTTTGTCAAGGTGGTCAAAAAAGCCAGAAGACGTGACTTCCATACCCGGAAAAATCTCTAATGGATAAGCCTGTCCACCAATGATGATGACATATAATAATGAAAACCCGCCTATAATCGTTAACAAAGAGGCGGCTGCAATACTGACACGATTATGAGTAAATTTATCATGGTAAAGCAGTAGCAGTGGCAGTATAGTCCCTAAAAAGAGATAACCACCCCAAAACAGTACGGTATGAATACCGCCACTTGCCAAAATAAAGTATTCCACCCCATGACGGCCTGTCATATAAAGATGGGTGATATGATAAATCATCACAAAATAAAACACTGCAGCAATAAATACCCCTAACAACGTTTTTGGTCTATGTAATATGCCTTCCCCTAGCGCACAATGCGTTTCCCAACAATCAATGAGCAAAACAATCAAGAAGACTGCCAGTCCCAAAGATAAAGAAAGGGCAATAAACAAGGGAGCCATAATCGCGGTATGATAAGCTTCCCGTGCGATTAAAAAACCAAAAATGGAGCCTGTACCGGTAGTGAGTATTAAACGCCATACAAAGGCTATTAAACCTGCGATGGGATAATAGCGTTGCATACGCCGTTCCATCATAAACCACAAATATAAGGCGCAAATGACTAGAAAGCCATTATATAATAAAATATTCCAAGCAAAAATGGATTGAAAATTATAGCTGGTCATCGCAATCACGAGGCGATCTGGCCGACCTAAATCCAGCACTAAAACACTCAGGCCCCCAATGAGCAAGGTAATGGCAAGCAATGCAGATAAACGGGCGAGAGGATGATAAAAGATTTTGCGAAATACGGAACTGATGGAGGCTACATTCAAGACACCCGATGCGGCTAAAATCAAAAAAATCGCAAAAATATGGGGCATTCCCCACACAATCTGGTTATTCATGCCAGTGATAATATGTCCATGATGCTCCATATTATAGGCGGCGAATAAACCTAATAGAATAAAGAGAATTGAAACTGCTATCCCACCATAAAAAGCAAAACTTTTACCCTCAATAACGCAGAAAGTAATATTTTTCATAACTACAGCCCTTGATAATGTATCCCGGGATTCAGTCGCATATCAGGCCGCAAAGCCGTGCTACTGACCGTTTTCAATTTTTTGGAAATATCACTATTGGGATCATTCATATCCCCAAATAGCATCGCCTTGTGACCGGCTTTATCACAAGCTTCGACACAGGCCGGTTTCTTTCCTTGATCGATTCGATAAACACAGAATGTACAACTCTCTACAGTACCTTTCCCACGCGGTGTATGAGGTTTCTGATTCTCTAAGCTTTCATGGACAAAAGACCGCGCTTTGTAAGGACAGGCCATCATACAATAACGGCAACCAATACAAATATGCTTATCGACCAAAACAATGCCATCAGCACGTTTAAACGATGCCCCTGTGGGACAGACATCAACACAAGGGGGATGTTCACAATGCTGACACATCACGGGTAGGGCGTGTTCTTTACCGGTTTGTTTATCGCGTAAACCCACTTTACGTATCCATACTGGCTTAATATCTGCCCTGATTTGTTCAGTGAGGCCATGTTCCGTGTTACAAGCATTGACACACGCATCACATCCATCAGTACATTGGGTTGTATCTATCAGCATTCCCCAACGTACATCTGATGTGACCGATTCCTGTTGGACTTGGTGAGCTTGAGAAACACCATATAATAATACGCCGGGGGCCACTGTCATTCCTGTTACAACAGCGGTCGTTTTGAGAAAATCACGGCGGTTTGGGGTAGGTGAAATGTCCTCGTTCATAGTTTTCTCTTTGATTTGATTATGGATTTGTGCTGTACTCCACAATAAAGCATAATTCAATCACGCCTCCAGAATTTGTGATCAAAATTCTATCAAAAATTGAAATTGTCATGAGGAACGTAAAGCGGCACAGATCACGTGAGCTCTGACAAATCAATGATCAATTCTAGGCTAATAACGTTTTTAGTACGCAAAAACGGTAAACCTTTCAATCACTTGAATATATCTGAATGCGCTAATTAAAGATTCAATTCAACGTAAAGTTGATTTCACCTAAAATATCCTAATTAACAATTTAGCGTTCCCCGATTATCGTTCCCCAGTACTTCAACTGTTGGGGAACCCATTGCTAGCGAGCGGAATATCAGGATTCAATCCACTGATTTAAAAGGCCCTCAAGGGTTTCCTTATTAAACGATTGTTGATCTTCTTTACTTAAACCTTTCCATAACTCCCATTTGTAATTTTTACCATTAGCGAAGAGCAACAACATTGTCTTGTGAGTACTATTGCCACGCTGATATAAATCAATTCTACCAACAGCACCCAGAAAATCCATTTCAGTCGGCGAAAAGATGATTTGATGCCCTCCCACAAGAGACAACTCAAGTGAAGCCATTTCATAATCGCCTACATTTGGTTCTGACAACGTGACTTTGTTGCTGGTGTTAAATTTGATGTGCCCACCTTTGGAATGTTCAGATAACCAAGTTTGAACATTCTTGTATAATGCTTCAGCTTGTTTGCCCCAAACACTCTTTCTTTCCTCCCAGGTAACGGAGGTTTTAGGTTGGCTCGCTGCCAGTTTTTTCAAATTATCACCAAAAGCTGTCTTGCTCATCACAACCCGTGATGACGACTTATCAGCAGTAGCAGTAGTAGAACGCTTAGCTGGTGACTTAGCTGGTGACTTAGCTGCTGGTGACTTAGCTGCTGGTGACTTAGCTGCTGGTGACTTAGCTGCTGGTGACTTAGCTGCTGGTGACTTAGCTGGTGACTTAGCTGGTGACTTAGCTGGTGACTTAGCTGGTGACTTAGCTGGTGACTTAGCTGGTGACTTAGCTGCTGGTGACTTAGCAGGTGACTTAGCAGGTGACTTTTTAGCTGATGACTTCTTAGCTGATGAGGGTGATGAGGTACGCCCAAATACGTTATCCCATGCCAGCGTTTCTTTATTTTTCACTTCAAAATAGTGTGATTCTTCCTCAAAAAATTTGATAATCGGGTTATTGAGTGTAATTAACTCAAACTCCTTTAAGGCCTCCAAATTGTTCTCAAACATCTTGGCATCGGCTTGGACATTATGCACCTTCACTTTTGTGAACAGGTTGACACCTTTACCGATCTCCTCGAAACCAATCTCTTTGAGAGATTTCAAATACTCCTCAACAGCGGAGTAAATTTTCTTGTATTCCTTTTCAGATAAATCCAGCATTTGTTCCATTCTCTTCACCCGAGTTGAAGTATGGAACTTTTCAACTTTCGTTTCAAAACGCATCCGCTTTTGGGAAAATCCCCATAAAAACAGCCCTTCATTAGAAGGAAACGGCTCCCTATCTGGGATAAGGCATGAAAAGCCTTCATTGAAACGAAAACCATGAAGTTTGATAATCTCTTGAGCAAATTGTTCAACGTTTTGTTCAATTGACATTAATTATTTTCTCCAAATTTATAGTGAATTTTACAACAAATTTATTAACATAAGTGTATTTTCTGCATAACAAAAAAACCGATAAACCACTCTTCTCAGTTTCATCCTTTTCATCAAAAATCATAATCATTCCTGAGCAACATTTCTGATGATTAGCCCTAGTTAAGGGCATTAGATAAGCCTTTACTCGAAAAATGTTGACGGGTTGAGATCGAATAGAAACAGTTCAATATCTTGGATTCGGGCGTATCAACCTTTTATTTCCAGGCTCCCTAATACTTTCTCAGCGTTGTTGGGTGTGGTGGATTTCAAAGCGCTCTTTCCCCCTACATAAACCGACAAAATTAAATTGACAAGGTACTAGCTCAAAATGACTTTTCTTATCAATCTTATAGCACAAGAATTTCTTGTATGAGCATTGATATGAGACTTTTTGAGTTCCCACTTCCAAGCTTCAAATTTAAACGAAAGGCTATCAAGGAGCCCGTTTTTCGGATAAAACTTGAAGCTCGACTAGCGTTTTTTATATTAAAAACACTCAACGGGAAGCACTGTACTTAATTTGAAACCTAAAGTCAAACTGAATTTCTATTGATTTTTTTGATTGAGCTGTCTATAGATATTTTTTGTGACTCTAATTGTAAGCAAAATCTATAGAAAAATAGAGTTCCTTCTTTAAGTGAGCTAATTAAAGGAAAGGAGCAAGCAAGTTATCTCTCGACAGCTAAAGCTGTGCCGTTCTAACCTATCCGAGGTAGTCAAGCATATCACTACCCGATGGCAAAGTGGGTTAATTGAAAGTGACAACTATATTTTTTTGCGGAAATCTTCCATTAGAGGAAGTAGCAATGTTAATCACTTATAATGACACCGAGAGCATGTCAAGCGTTTTTTTGAGCGGATATCTTCTATAATTATATATTATGAATAAAAGCTTATATTTTAACAACTAAGTACTGAAGCACAAGTAAACCGGTATTTTACAGCAAAGGGCAACCACAGGGATTGCCCCCGATGGAACCGAATTATGGTTCAGTACTTATTCGAGTCGTCCGAAAATAAGGGTTTGGTAATTTTAACGATTTGTTTTGAACCCCCAAATTTATTGACGGACAAGTCTATTAAAGAGGGCTGGATTCTAAACAAAGCCCATCAAAAAATCAAGAGTCAGATAACTTGAACTCCATAAGATAAGTTTTGATAGAAAAAATGAGGTACTCATTTTTGGCATCTATTCAGACGATTTTTCAGGTTGACTGGCATGACATTGAAAACAATCAATAGTGACAGCAGCGTAAGTGTGGCAACTACGACAGAAATGCTCAGAACCTTCATTGATACTTGGGTAATTCCCTTGTGCGTCTTCCGTGACATGACAGTCAATGCAAGCTACCAAACTATGTTGTATGGTACGGATACCTTGATGCATGGTGTCATCACGATAATGTTTGAGAAACAAGCCATGATTTCGACGCATAATATCAATCGGCTCGACACATTTCTGGGAGTTAGAAACATTTTCTTTGGCTTTCGGCGGGTTAGGGATAGGCACATCGTAACCTCCCCATGGCCTAGCTGTACTGACTGCTAGGCTTAACAGTAGTCCAATACTAAGCTTTCCTAACGTGCTGAGTTTTACACGGATTTTCATATCTAATTTTGCATCCCTAACTCAATGGTACTCAAAACATTCGTTTTTTAGAATTAAAAAGAAATGATAAGCAATAGACTTGTCCCTTAATAAGCTAAGTTCTTGATTTTTATTAATCAAAGTATATCGTACTTTCAATGGGTTACGTTTATTTAGGGACAAGTCTAATATAGAAAGAATGCTTCAGCATTCACTCTTATGAGGCTAAAGGGTAATAATAACATAACCCAAGTTACCAGCTAGATGATTCTATTCAAATAGAATAATTCTGCAAGAATCGTATTTAGGTAGCAACTTGGGTTAATTAATATACTCTATGGGGACAGTGTAGTCCAATTATTAATTACAGAAAACTTACTCACCCAATCCCATATTGATGTAGCCAGTTGGACAAACATCTGCACAAATATGACAACCGATACAACGATTGTAGTCTGTGTAAACATAGCGCCCTGTCGTGGACTCTTTTTTCGGAGTACGCTTTACCGCCTCTTGTGGGCAGAACATGACGCAGTTATCACACTCAAAACACATCCCACAACTCATACAACGCTTGGCCTCAGTTTGAGATTCTTCAGTACTCAGACCTTTCATGCGTTCCCCAAAGTGTCCTAACACTTCATCCGCAGAAACGGGTATATCATTGCGAAGCTTGCGATCTTCGTAAGGAAAATGACCTAGAAACAGTATATTATGTGAAATGACTTCAACGACAGAGCGGTCTTCATAATTATGTACCGCATAAGCTGATGCTGAAGTTCCGCGTAGATCCCCTTGTTCGTCAACAAGAAATTCATCAGGCCCCAAATCAGCTTCATTCATTTTGGCTAATAAATTAAAGTGATGCACATCCACTTTAGGCCGTTTTTTCTGTTCTGTTCCTTGTAGATAACGGTCAATCGTATCCGCCGCAATCGCACCTTGTCCAATCGCGGTAGTCAACAAATGGGGTCTGATAATATCTCCCGCCACAAAATGACCTGAACGACCCTTCACTTGATAATAAGGATCAGCATCAATAAAACCGCGTCCATTGTTCAGTTCTTCTAAACCTTCTTGCAAATCACCATATTGCCCAATGGCCGAGACGATTAAGTCGGTTTCAATTTGATATTCTGTCCCTTCAATTTTAGTGGGGATGCCTTTATTATCTAGAGTGCATTTTGCCATTTTTAAAGCCGTGGCACGTCCTTGATCATCCAGTAACACTTCTACAGGCATGACACTGCCTTGAATATCCACGCCTTCACGTAAAGCATCTTGGACTTCATGCTCTGCTGCGGTCATTTTTTCAATTGGGAATAGCGAAGTCAAGGTGACTTCTGCCCCTTCGCGCACACCTAGTTCAGCAACATCATGTGCAACATAGCCGATTTGCGAACCGCCGGCTGCACTATCATCACCGAAATCTTTGACTTTATCTTGGGGAACGTGATTATAACCTAAGCGTCGGGCCACTGAGGCAACGTCGATAGAGGTATCACCACCACCCACAACAACCACCCGTTTGGGTACAGAATGTTTTTGTTGTTGGTTAAATTCGTCGAGAAAGTCTACACCAGATACACAATTAGGCGCATCAGCACCAGGTACCGGTAATGGACGGCCCGATTTACACCCTATTGCCCACATAACAGCATCAAATTCTTTTTCTAAATCAGCAATGTTGACATCTCTGCCTACTCGTGTATTGAGACGCACGGAAACGCCCATGTCGATAATACGACTGATTTCACTTGCAAGCATGTCACGGGGAGTCCGATATCCGGGGATACCATACATCATCATGCCACCCAATTCAGGATGATCATCAAAAACAGTACAGGCATGCCCACGACGACGGAGTTGATAAGCGGCCGATAAACCAGCCGGTCCTCCACCTATAATGGCTATTTTTTTGCCTGTATCTTCACCAGGCGGTACCAATTTATAACCTTTCTCTATAGCCGTATCACCAATGAATTGTTCAACGGCATTAATCCCGACAAAATCTTCTACCATATTGCGATTACAGCCGGTTTGACAGGGCGCAGGACAGACACGACCCATCACGGATGGAAACGGGTTTGCATTGGTAGAACGGAGAAAGGCATATTCTTGCCAGTCCATACCTTTTTCTGATGGCTTTTCCATGCCACGTACAATACCTAACCAACCGCGTATATCTTCACCCGCCGGACAACTGCCTTGACAAGGTGGAGTACGGTGTACATAAGTGGGGCATTTATGACTCCAACTGGCCTGAAAAATTTCTTCTTTCCAAGGATAATGTTTATTGTCACTGTCTTTGAATTTACGGAACGTCAGCGCTTTGGTTTCCTCAGCGACTTGTTGGGCTGTCGCAGACATCTTGCCTCCTTATTTCAATTTTAAGTTATCAGTTATCAGTCACCTGTTAGCCCGTATTGATTCCCTTAATTAATAATTATATTCAAATTAAATTGCATATCATGCGATATAAAATAGCGTGATTTAATTTATAATTCACGGTTATCTATAAAAAAAATGCAATGGCTTTTAAGGTGAACTTAAATAACTAGAGTTGTTCTCAAATAATCGTTTTATCACTTACTTTTAATGACTTACTTTTAATTTTCAGGCTAGGTGATGATCGCTAGAAAATAGAAAGCCAATCATATTCATTAGGTTTAGAACTATTTCACACAAAGGCACACACAATATTTCTTATCAAAGCATCGCGGCACCTTTGTGTGCGACATCAGTAATAGCTTAATCGCTAATTGTACTACCGTTCATTATAGTCCCTTTTAACACCTATATTTTAGGAAACGGGGTTAAGGGAAAAAGTGGTTGTTAAGGTAGTTCTTCTTCAGTTAAGACTAGAGCATCGCTGACTAATTGATGAATGCTGACAATTTGATCCATTTGAAAACCATAATAGGGCAGTACTTTACTAAACTGACTCTTGCAAATAGCACAAATAGCAGCCATGTGAGTCACACCATGATTATCAACAACTTCTTTTAAGGCTTCCATGCGTGGCAAAGCTCCTTTCACACGCAATTCCATCAGATCATCGGTCAATAAACCGCCACCTCCTCCACAACAGAAGGTTTGGTCGTGAATAGTATCAGGTGGCATATCATAAAAATGGTTACAACAGGCTTTGATAACCTCACGAGGAATAGTAAATTGTCCGCCCGGTATATTGCCCATTCGAGAAGCCCGTGCAACATTACAGGAATCGTGGAAAGTCAACCGACGATGATCATTGGCCGATTTATCAAATTTTAACGCGCCTTTTTGAATCAAATCGTGAGTAAATTCACAGATATGTTGCGGGATGGGATAACGCTGATCAAGAAAATCAAAGGGGCCGGCTAAGGTATTTAAAAAGCTATAAGCCACACGCCAGGCATGGCCACATTCACCAAAAATAATACGTTTGACTTTGAGTTTGATCGCAGCCTCGCGGATACGCAATGCGACACGGCGCATATTTTCATAACTACCGATAAACATGCCAAAATTAGCCGCTTCTGAGGCCTCAGAACTCAGTGTCCACGACACCCTAGCTTGATGAAATACCTTTGCGTAGCCTATTAATCCATCAATATGAGGTTCTGCAAAAAAGTCGGCTGAGGGTGTGATGACCAATATTTCAGCACCTTCTTCATCCAAGGGCAAGCGCACATCTATGCCCGTCTCATCCTTAATATCTTCTTCCAAACCATCTAAGGTATTACGCAATGCCGGTTCAGGTAAGCCCAAATTGTTACCAATTTTATAGACTTTAGCGATAATTTCATTAGAATATTTCTGGCCTTTACCTACGCAGTCCAAGATTTCGCGTGCAGCCATTGAAATATCGGCCGTGTCTATTCCATAAGGACAAAACACGGAACAGCGGCGACATTGTGAACACTGATGATAGTAGTTATACCAATCATCAAGTATATCTTTAGTCAGATCTTTAGCCCCCACTAATTTGGGCAACCATTTACCTGCCAAAGTAAAATAACGGCGATAGACTTGCCGTAAGAGATCTTGCCGAGCCACCGGCATGTTTTTAGGATCATGAGTGCCAATCATGTAATGACATTTGTCAGTACATGCACCACATTTCACACAAGCATCCAAATAGACTCTCAATGAGCGATATTTTTTCAATAATTCGCCCATTTTATCAATGGCAACCTCTTGCCAATTGTCTATCAATTCACCCGGATAGCCCAATGCTTCTTGCATTGGCGGCTTGGCAACAAAAGGGCCATCCCCCTTCATCGCACCCGGTTTAAGAATTGGGATAACCGGATAGGGTCTAAATGCGGGGGTTTCAAAATTTGCTTTTGCCATAGACCCTCCTCAATCTGCCGGTGCTTGGGTTTCAAATTGTTTAACGGCCCAAGGAGCAACGTGGCGTTTCTCCCGCGCATTATCAACTTGGTTGCGACTAGGACTAAAAAATACGCCTGGGGCATGTAGCAATTTGCTAAACGGAAAAATTATCATCAGTAGTATAACTGAAGTTAGATGCACTAATAACATTTTATCAGTGGGAATGGGCTGCCAGTTAAAAAAGTCAAAATACATGACACTCAGCATGAAGGCTTTAAACTGAACAATATCGGTGCGTGTGACGAAGCTCAGCATTACCCCGCTTATACCAATCACTAAAAGTAAAATCAGCATTAAATAATCGGATGGATTGCTGATATAACGAATTCGTTCAACAAACAGACGTCGTACCAACAAACCGAGCAAACCGAACAACATGACAAAACTGCCATATTGACCAAAAGGTTGCACTAAAAGTACCCAACTCCAAATGGGATCGATGAAATAGCGTAGATGGCGAGCTAAGACAATCCATAAGGCGCCATGAAATAACATTCCAAACAACCAAATCCATTTGTTGGAGCGAAACAAGCTGCGAAACAATACAACCTCGCTCAGTACACGCATGATAACTCCCCCTGTTGTTAAGGGGGCTGGCATGGTCGGTACTTTCAAAGGCGCAGGCGTGTTTGCATATTGATAGATTTTGTTGGCTAATCCTAATATTAAAATTAGGGTTGCGGTGTAAAATGAAAGTGCGTAAAAAGTCGTCCAAAATCCCATAAATACATCCTTTTACCGATTCAATTATATAGTTAACAAAAGTTAACAATAGCACTCATAAGAGTGGGTGAATCTACCAAAGACCGAATGAAAATACCTCAAGCGCCAGTATGAAAGCGATCAAGTGTTATTCTGCCTGAACTAATGACTCTTGACCCAGCGACGTTTTTATCTATAATCTTTTTTCTTATTTTAGCTTGGGCACTTTTCATTGATAGTTTAGCTTTACGGGTCGCTTTAGCGGTGCGATAAAATCATATCGTAAAAATTGAATGGGCCCAAAATCATTATAACCAATTTGCCCTGCTAGGTTTTCAGCAATAAAAAGATTGGAATGTTCGTACACCCGGGTCAAGAGCAATCACACGCCCTTGGATCACTGCTACGTGTGTTTTAACTTTATGGGGTGCAGACAAAAACCATTCATGATATTGGTAAATTAAACGGCCATCTAATGGTCTTTCTGGTAAAAAATAACTGTCAAACAAGCCCTTACCCTAATCCTCTCCCCCTTGCAGAGAGAAGAAATCCCTTTTATGGGCTGCCGCTTTTGCAAAGCGGCAGCCCAATTACTAACTAAAAAGGGAATGACCTCATAGGAGAAAATGAGGGTGAGGGATAGTTTCGTTTTTAGACGCAACCTGTCGGTTTTGGAAGACCGGCAAAACGGCAAGCCTGTTTAGCAGGCCCATAAGGAAACAACTCATACAAGTACTTACTGTTGCCTTTTTCAGGTCCTAATTTCTTGCCAATCGCCTTGGTCAATACACGCACCGCAGGTGCAATTTGGTACTCATCGTAGTACTCACGTAGGAAGGTAATCACTTCCCAATGATTATCGGTGAGTTCCAGCTCGTCTTGCTCTGACAAGACCTTGGCAACACCTTCAGTCCAATCGGCTAGGTTAACCAGATACTGTTCCTCATCAACTTCAACTTCTTTACCATCAACTTCAATATTTGCCATTTATATTATCCCCTTTGTATAGATTTTCACGCCAAAGTTTTTTTGAGTCTCAAGCTTTTGCGTGAAAGATAGTTTTAAATAAGTGTAACGAGTTCTGAGAACGAATTCTTGATAAATCAATCATCTATTGTAAGGCAGATGCTTGATTATAGCCAAGCTTGTACGGTCTTATTTTCAGCCGCCATATCCACAAAACCAGCATAATCAGTAGACTTTATGCCGTCAATGACCTTCTCCTTTCGCATGCCACGCGCTTCGAGGTCTGGCACTAAAACACAAATCGTGTAGCTTTTCAAGGCCTCTTTGACAAGCGTTTCAAAGCGTGTCCCTTTTAGGGCACCGTAAACACCATCTTCAAACAACAAAATGGTATGCCCTTCACGAGCGAAACGCAAACAACTTTCCAACGAATTTCTATCAAACGGCGATTTATTCACAGTATGTAACATGCCCATTCCCCTACTTAAAAACTGAATACCACATCTTGTTCTTCCATTAATTCTGCCATTTTCGTGTCCTCTAACACTTCTACTGGCACAATCAAATCCTCTTCGGAAAGCCCCCGTTCTTCCATCGACTTCTTATCGACATAGAGTTTCTCAACGTCGTAACCTTCAAGAGCACGGTAAGTCTTAGAAAAATCTTTTACCCCTATTCCATCCGAGACGGAGGTTTTTTGATCTTTCTTGAGTTGATAAACACCATCATCAATAAAGGCCAAACTAACTTCTTGCTCAAATGCTGCCCCAATAAGCACCACTTCTAATGACTCTAACGCATAGATGGTGCCATAAGGGGCTTTGCGGTTCAAATACAGGAATTTTTTGACGACACCTTCCTCTTCCATTATATCATCTCCATTCTACTGTTAGTCTCCAAATACCATCAAGCGTTCTGATTGTATGCCTGCTTCAATCAGTTGGCCTAAACCAGAAATGCGAAATCCTTCCGCAATATTATTAGCATCTTTCTTTTGACGCTTAGCTTCATTCTCATCCAACATTCCGCGCCGCTGTGCCGCCGCTATACACAAAACCAAATCAAGACTATGTTCTTTAGCCAATTCTGACCAGCGATTGACAATATGACGATCATCTTGGGGAGGAACTGTCAAACGCGAACCATTATTGACTCCATCGTGATAGAAAAAAACACGAAAAATGTCATGGCCTTTTTCCAAAGCGGCTTTTGTAAATTGATACGCAGAATCAGAAGCTTGATGTTGATAAGGGCCTTCATTGACCAAAATTGCAAACTTCATTACTATAGATTTCCTTAGTTAGTCAACAAAGCAATGAGTAATTGGTAATTGATAATTGGTAATTTGTGTCGTTAAGCTTCATAATAAAAACCCAATTTATTTATGGCATTTTACTTGTCTTTTAAATTAACAAACTGATGCCAAATTCATCAAGCATTATTAAATCAAATCATTAAATTATTTTATAACACCCATTACCTATTACCCATTACCTATTACTGATTACCTTTAGAAGCGGATATGTGTAGATGCATTCAAGCTGCGGCGTGCGCCCCGCCAATTGTCAATATGGAATTTGGTAAATGGCAATTCGGTTAACTCAAAGAAACGAGGCCAGCCGATTCGTTCTACCCAGTCCGATAAACGTTCCCATTCTTTGGCATCTTTCTTGTAAACGTTCAGAATTTTCTTCACAACCGCGGCCGCTTCAGTCCAACGGGGTGGGTTGTTAGGAATGCCAGCGGCAACCAATTTTTGGAACGTCGGTTTACTGCGGGCATTGGAGTGATTTCCACCAACCCAAATGGCCAGCTTGGAATGTTCTGGATCATTAATTTGCATGGGCGGACAAGGAGGATAACAGGCGCCGCAGCAAATGCATTTCTTTTCGTCCACTTCTAGTGAAGGTTTGCCATTCACCAATGCAGGGCGGATAGCCGCAACAGGACACCGTGCCACAACGGAGGGACGTTCACACACGTTAGCAACCAAATTATGGTTAATTTTAGGTGGCTTAGTGTGTTGGATATTAATAGCAATATCGCCTTGCCCACCACAGTTAATTTGACAACAAGATGTGGTGATATGGACACGATTGGGCATATCTTCACGAATAAATTCTTCGTGCAATTCATCCATCAGTGACTTCACCACACCAGACGCATCTGTACCAGGAATATCGCAATGCAACCAACCCTGGGTATGGGCAATCATTGTCACTGAAGGGCCAGTCCCACCAACCGGAAAACCTTCTTCCACCAATTTCTCAACCAGCTGCTGTACTTTATCCTCTTTAGCAACCATAAATTCAATGTTGCTACGAATGGTAAAGCGAACATAACCATCGGCGTAATTATCCGCAATATCACACAATTTACGAATGGTATAAAGATCCATCTGCCGCTGAGTCCCAGCACGCACCGTCCAAATTTTATCGCCACTTTTTGCTGTGTGGCACAATACCCCCGGACGAGGACGTTCATGATATTTCCAAGCACCGTAATTTTTCGTCATCACTGGGTGCATATATTGGAACGGATCCGGTACGCCGCTTTCTATGGGCATCCGTGGTGGCATAACAACCTCCTAAAATAGCCTAATATTATAATATAGTGATAAAGAAAAGCCAGCAATGACTTCACTGAAAAAAAAGATTATCTGTTCATAGAGCCGACAAATATCTCATCACACGGTTCGGTTCTTGTTTCAACCAAGCTGGTTGCCACATAAAAATGTAACAGAGCCATCTTGTCCACAAGCGTTAATTTCCGAGGAACTTTTGGTATATAAAACGTTTTTTATAGATTAATGGCCGCATTTAAATCGCGAACAATTTGATGTCCCCCCCCGAAGGCTACTCTATGCACATAAATTGTTTTAATATTAGTGTGGCTAATAACGGGCCCCAAAATTGGGTTTTGGACGATGCCTTCCGTTCCTCACCCAAATGAGCCGCTCAAAAATGAATGATAAATCAATTAAATAAAAAATGTGTGCATAGAGTAGCCCCGAAGGGGGATGGGAAGGCGACTCTTTGGTTATTGATATTAGGCCGCCAATCGTTTTTCTTCCGCTTTACGATCAAACCACTTCTGGGCCTCTTCATCCCAAGTATCTATTCTGACGTAAGAGCTTTGACGCGGTTCTGACACCATATTGGGATCAACTTCCAAGCCAATTCCTTCAAGGAAGTTGGGTAAACCAATACGTTCAATCATTTCCCCGGTGCGTTCATGTTCTAACGCATTTTCGGCGAAAAAGTCAATCGTATTTTCGGCAATCTCCTTCAGCCGTTCGTAATCTTCCTCCGTTTCCAATTTCATAAACGGCACAACCACTGTACCCATTAAATCACCAATTTTCAAGGTACGTTTACCGCCCATAAGAACGGTCACCCCTTTATCATCACCCGGCGACAAAGCAGTGGTCATCACGTTAATGCAGTGCATACAGCGCACACAATTGCGATTATCAACCGCTAAAGTGTCGTCATCATTGAGCGACAAAGCATGGGTTGGGCAACGACTTACCACGTTATCAATCACGTATTTGCGCCCTTTCTTAGCGACAAACCCTTTGACTTCTTCTTGCTCGACTTTCATGTCGTCGCGCCAAGTACCAATGATGGCCATGTCTGCTCTTTCGATTGAGTTCATGCAATCGTTGGGGCAACCAGATACCTTAAATTTGAATTTATAAGGTAAGGCTGGACGATGCATGTCATCCAAGAAATTGTTCACCAACATGCGTAGTACTTTTTGTTCATTGGCGCAAGATTGTTCGCAACGGGCTGCACCCACACATGACATCCCCGTCCGCACAGCAGGCCCGGCACCGCCCAAGTCAAAGCCGATCTCGTTCATGGCATCAAAAGCCTCTTGAACCTTATTGCTTGTTGCACCTTGGAACATGATATCGCCACTTTGTCCATGAAAGGCGATTAACCCCGAACCATGTTCTTCCCAAATATCACACAGTTTACGCAGCAGTTTGCTATCGTAATGCATACCAGCAGGTGGTTGGATCCGTAAGGTATGAAATTCTTTGGATGCGGGATATTTATCCGCTACCTCAGAAAAGCGTGGAATAACACCACCACCATAACCAATGACACCCACCGTGCCACCTTTCCAATAACCTTTGCGGGTTTTATAGGAATGTTCCAATTGCCCTAACAGATCAACCATCATGTTTTGATATGGCTTGCCCTCATCTTTGGCGAGACGCTTAAGTCCCGTGACAAAGCTTGGCCAAGGTCCGCTTTCTAGTTGATCAAGCATCGGGGTTTCGTGCATTGATTTACTCATTTGTACTAACTCCTTTGGTAAAAATAATAAATCTTTGAGGGACTTGCAAAACTTCAAAGTGCAACAAAAAATCAACGACTTACAGGGTATCAACTTCTCGTTATTAGTTTTATCGTTTCTGCTTAATCGTTTTGCAAGAGGCTCCTTTGGTAAAAATTTTGGGTAAAAAATTCCATGCAGGTTCAGCTAAACACTGCATCAGGCACATAATTGCATAAGTACCGTATTGTTCGGTTTTTGTCAGGCGCATCGATCTCTAAATCAATATGTCCTAATATAATAATTCAATGATGTTTAAAGTCAAGACATTTTTATAAGACTAAGTCAAATATTTTTTTGTCCTTTAGATATAAAGAAACATTATATAGCAAACTTTTCTCCTTTTTTCAAAGGGCACTTTCAACCGTTATACTAAAAAAGGGTTAACTTCAAACTATTATAATGCCACAAACTCTTTTCTTATTAATCTAGCCAATCAAGCCCACTTTTTCGTCAGTCACGCCAAAATGAGCCTCAGATTCAAGTCATTATTATATACTAAATTGAATTATCTTTAGAGGAACTTGCAAAACGCAAAAATTGGGCATTGGAAAATCGAAAGTCGAAACTGGGAATTTCCAATTGGAAATTAAAATAAAGCTAACATAAATAAAAAACAATAATATTAAATAAACATTTTTATCTGCTGTCTAAGCTCAATCAGCATTCTATTCTTAACTTAAATTGTTTGCCTATTTTAAGTGGTGTGTACACAAAAATTTTAAAAAAACGCAGACGATGAGCGTGCTAATTTTTTGAATTGAGTTTAGAGCCTTTTGCAAAACGATTAAGCAGGAAACGATAAAACGAAAAATTGATACGCCTTTCAGTCGTTGATTTGTGGTTGCATGTCGACGTTTTGCAAGTTCCTCTTTAGATAAACGAATTAAGATTTATTCTCAATAAGAATCCATACGTTTGTTGTTTTTATTCTAAGGGTTTTAAATCAATATACATTGTTCTCATTTACCCAAAAGGCCAATTCGTTTATCCTAGTTATTCGTTATACTTAACGACAATGCGTTATAAAAAACGGATAGCTGATGAACGCCAGACTTTATTAAGGCATGTCG
>JAYQWI020000748.1:0-2687 GCA_035871815.2 Candidatus Parabeggiatoa communis | reverse complement strand
TTGTTATGAAATGCTTACGGGGTTTGTGCCATTTGAAACCACCAACACAATGGAATTAGTCCATTGCCATATTGCAAAAACACCTGTCCCCGTAGATAAAATTAATCCCAACGTACCGCCCATCATCTCTGATATCGTGATAAAATTGATGTCCAAAACTGCCGAGGGGCTTTATCAATCCGCTTTTGGCTTAAAGGCCGATTTGGAACACTGTTTAGCCTTATCCAAAAAAGTGTTTGGTAAAAAATTGAGTGCGATCCATTTTGAATTAGCCCAAAACGATTTTTCGGGCAAATTCCAAATTCCACAGAAACTCTATGGCCGCGAAAATGAAGTCAATAGGTTATTGCAAGCTTTTAAACGTATCGCCAATCCCTCTCAATCCTCCTTTATCAAAGGTGAAATGACTTTGAAAAAAGGGGGGAGTGAACTGATGCTGGTTGCAGGTTATTCTGGTGTGGGTAAAACGGCTTTGGTGCATGAAGTTCATAAACCGATGACTTCAATGAATGGCTATTTTGTCGCCGGCAAGTTTGACCAATTGGGGCATAATATCCCCTATTCTGCATTAAGCCAAGCGTTTAATAGTTTTTGTCAGTATCTACTGACAGAAACCTTGGAAATTTTAAACCAATGGCGAGAGAAAATTATAAAAGCAGTTGGTACCATGGGACAAGTTCTTATTGATGTGATGCCTCAATTAGAATTGGTGATAGGCCCACAGCCTGCTGTTGAACAAATTCCGCATCAGGAAGCTCAAAATCGTTTTAATTTGGTCTTTCAAAACTTTTTACAAGTTTTCTGCCAAAAAGAACATCCGCTCATCTTATTTATCGATGACTTGCAATGGGCCGATTCAGCTTCCCTGAATTTGTTGACACAGTTGATGATGGATACCAAGAGTCACTACTTTTTGATTATTGGGGCCTATCGTGACAACGAAGTCAATGCCACTCATCCTTTAATGAGAACCGTCAATGCTCTGCAAGAAGCAGAGGTCACTCTAAACACAATTGTGTTGCAAAATTTGTCGGAAAATGATGTCAATCGCTTGATTGCGGAATCGTTAAATTGTGATGTCGTGTTAACTCAAGAATTGACCCAATTGGTTTATGAGAAAACCCAAGGTAATGCCTTTTTTACCCATGAATTTCTAAAATCCTTGTATGAAGAAGGTCTATTAGCGTTTGAGCTCAAAACACGCTCATGGCAATGGGATGTCAAGAAAATTGCGGCGCTTGACATAACCGATAATGTTGTGGAATTGTTGTCCGCTAAGATCGAACAATTGCCTCTCGACACCATTGAGGTACTCAAATTAGCGTCCTGCATTGGCAACCAATTTGATCTAAAAACCCTCTCTATCATCTCAGAATATGCCCAAGCAGACACGTTAACGCATTTATGGTCTGCTATCAATGAGGGGCTGATTTTGCCACTAGATAATAATTATAAGTGGGTTCAAGAAAAGCATCAAGCACTCGCTTTTTTCAAATTCCTGCATGATCGGGTACAACAAGCGGCTTATGCGCTGATTGATGAAGCCCAAAAGAAGACGGTACATCTGTCTATTGGACGGCTCTTGCTAGACAATAGCTCGTTAGAAACCGAGGCAGATAAACTGTTTAAGATCCTCAATCATCTGAAAAAAAACACCCAAAAACAACTCATTGAAGCTGAAAAGATGGCCTCTCTAGGTGGTTTAGTCGCGGGCGTGGCTCACGAAATCAATACCCCGGTTGGCGTCAGTTTTTCGGCCAGTTCCTTTTTAGAACAAGAAACCAAGGACTTTCTAAAACTATATCAAAGCGGTAAAATGAAACGTTCTGATTTGAATGCGTTTCTTGATACGGTGAGTGAAAGTAGTGCTTTAACGGTCTCGAATTTGAAACGGTCCGTCGAATTAATCAATAGTTTCAAACAAGTCGCGGTTGATCAAACCACCGAGGAAAAACGGACTTTCAACTTGAAGCGTTATCTTGATGAAATTTTACTCAACCTTCGCCCCAAACTGAAACAAACTCAACATCACATTGATATTCAGGGTGATGATAATCTCAGTTTAAACAGTTATCCTGGGACGTTTTCACAAATTATCACCAATCTGGTGATGAATTCACTCATACATGCGTATGAAAAGGAAGAAGCCGGCACTTTAACGCTTAATTACCAAACGCAAGCCGATAAAGTTATTTTGCAATATCAAGACGATGGTAAAGGAATGCCACCTGATGTATTAAGTCTTGTTTTTGATCCCTTTTTCACCACCAATCGCAGCCAAGGCGGGACTGGATTAGGACTGCATATCGTCTATAATCTGGTTACCCAAAAGATCAAAGGGGAAATTTCGGTCGAAAGCCAAGTGGGTAAAGGCATCCCTTTTAGAATTGAATTGCCATTTTAGACTTAAGTACTGAACCACAAATAAACAGGTATTTTACCGCAAAGAGACGCGAGGCAGAGCAAATCTACAATTCGCGGTTTCGTTCCGACGCGAGGCATCGCGTCTCTAATTACAAATAAACATTGCTTCTATTAAAATACCTGAAAATTTATGCTTCAGTACTTAAGTACAACGAATAATGAGTGCCCGAACGCTCGAATACACAGTCCATCTTGAAATAAATTTCAAGGCTACCGCTTCGGCAACTCGCAAAAAATAATCTACCCAAAAAGGGGCAACCCTA
>JAYQWI020000747.1:0-3823 GCA_035871815.2 Candidatus Parabeggiatoa communis | reverse complement strand
CCGCATTTGCATTATGAAATTCAATTGGATGGTAGACCTCAAAACCCACAAAAAATCGCTTTACCGTTGATTTTGCCTCTTCTTGAAGAAAAACAAGCTCATTTTGCCAAAAAGACGCAAAAACTGATTTCCAAACTGGATTCGATCAGTCCATTGACTTCAACAAAACTGGCACAAGAAACACTCAGTCCGTTGGTACCGTTGAAAGTCAAACTTGAGCAATCTATACCGGTTAAGCAGCTTAGCTCGTTGACACCGGCAAAATTGGAGTCGTCAACCGTTGTTGAACAGAACCGTCCATTATCCACTGTAAAAATGAGTCAATCAACAGGACTTGAACAGAAAACGAATAGTTCAATTTCAAAGGCGGCGGCCGTGAGCTTGCCCAAATTGATACCCCTTAAATCCGTTTTGATGCAGCATTCTATTACTGCTAAACAATAGAGGGCGCATTTCTAAAAAAAAAGGTCATCAAGATAAATATTGAATGCCCGATTTGATTTGCGTTTCAAATTTATTTTGCGAATTTAACCCAAACGAAAAAGGCTATAAATATTGTATTCCATAGCGGAGGGTGAAAAATACTGGGGCGTTTGGCAAATTTAACTAACACCCCAGACACTTGGACTCCAAACCAAACTTGATGACCCCAAAAAGAATAATGTCAAGGGTAGTGGTGATCATTTCAAACCGTGTGATGAGTTTAAAAACGAACCACCTGTGAAACAATCCCCCCCTTCACACTATTTTTGAGGATAAATCCTTTTCACCGGCTTACTGCGAAACCGATAAAGCGCAATTTCTCCAAAAACATTGGGCATTAAACGCATTAACCCAGTGCTATGGTGTTTTGTGTCTACTACCGTGCGTTGCAACACTTCAATATCTAACGTTTCACACAGTTTTTCAAAATCTCGTAAGCTACATAAATGAATATTTTCAGTGTTATACCATTCACTGGGTAAAGCGCGGGAAGTGGGCATCACGCCACCAAAAAATAATGAAAAACGCGCTCGCCAGTATCCAAAATTAGGAAAAGTCACAATACCTTGCCGTCCAACGCGCAACATTTCCATCAATAATAAATCGGGGCGGTGAATGATTTGTAAGGCTTGCGTCATCACCACGTAATCAAAACTATCATCGTTAAAATCCGATAGCCCTTGATTTAAATCGGTGTGAATGACATTAGCACCGGCTTGAATACACCGAGCAATATTCTCATCGTCAATTTCTAAGCCATATCCAGTGACTTGGCGAGTATTGTGTAAATGTGCCAACAAGGTGCCATCACCACAGCCTAAGTCTAAAACATGCGAGCCTTCAGCAATCCATTCACTAATTAATGCTAAATCAGTACGCAATTTCATGACTCTTCACCTGGTATCTTTATTTGCTGCATATAGGCTTGGAAAATCTGTAGATAATGAGGAATCGGCATCAAAAACGCATCGTGGCCGTCATGCGATTTGATCTCAGCATAACTCACCTCTTTTTTGTTATCTAACAAGGCCTTAACAATTTTGCGTGAACGGGCTGGCGAAAATCGCCAATCGCTGGTAAATGAAATCACTAAAAATTTAGCCAGTACCCCAGCTAACGCCGCCGAGAGATCATCATCATGTTGGCTGGCCGGATCAAAATAATCCAAAGCTTTTGTCATCAGTAAATAAGTATTGGCATCAAAGCGATCAACAAATGAACTGCCTTGATGGCGTAAATAACTTTCAACTTGAAATTCGACATCAAAGCCAAAATTGATTTGACCCTCGCGTAATTCCCGCCCAAACTTTTTACGCATAGCATCTTCTGATAAATAGGTGATATGCCCTAGCATTCGCGCCAACATCAAACCACGACGAGGGACAACATCATGTTGATAATAATGGCCAGCATGAAAATCGTGATCACTCAGAATGGCTTGACGCGCCACTTCGTTAAAAGCGATATTTTGTGCCGTTAATTTGGATGCCGCAGCAATCACGACACTATGACGCAAATGTTTTGGATAATCTATCGCCCATTGTAAGGCTTGCATACCGCCCAAACTGCCACCTATCACCGCCGCCCATTGCGTGATGCCTAGCACATCGCCTAGACGCGCTTGACTTTTGACCCAATCACGCACAGTGACAATAGGAAAATCAGGGCCATAAGGTTTACCTGTCTCAGGATTTATACTTTTAGGGCCTGTTGAACCTTGACAGCCTCCTAAATTATTTAACGACACGACAAAAAAACGATTGGTATCAATCGGTTTACCTGGGCCAATACAACTTTCCCACCACCCAGATTTTTTATCTTGCATACTATAATAACCGGCCGCATGATGATCGCTGCTTAAAGCATGACAAATCAGAACCGCATTAGAATGGTTCTTATTTAATTGGCCATAAGTCTCATAAATCAATTCATAACTAGGCAAGGAACGCCCACAATCTAAAGCCAATGGCGTAGTAAATTGGTGGGTTTTGGGCGTTACCAATCCCACGCAATCGGGAGGTAATATGTCAGGCATTTGCAAAAAGGAAAAAGGGTTATCAATTATCAAAGATCAATGCTCAATTATCAAAGAACAACGAATTTGCTTCATCCCCTTAACATCTATCAGTTTGTAAAAAGGGCGATTTTTTTAAAATCCGAGGTTTGAAAACACACGCTTCAATACAGTCTATTCATACCCATTTTGGTTTTGACTGATATTAAAACGGATAATTGATCATTGATATAACTTAAGCATCAAATATTATAAACAAGTCTTCTCTAAAAGTCGTTTTGGCTGATATATCAGCACGACTTAAATTGAAAAACACTTCATATTCAAATAGTTAAAATATTAGTGTTCGCTTATATATTAGGCTTGATATAGTTTGCGTATCATAGCTTTACGAAGTGCCTCTGTAATCTAAACAATTTCCTAAACCCATGAACGCCTGTCAGGCCTGAATGCCTTTAAAATGACAAAAAATCAAGAAATCAAAATCAGCAAATTTTTAAGTTACGTGCTGCGACATCAACCCGAATCAATCGGTTTAAGCTTGGACAAAAATGGCTGGGCCAGTGTCGCTGATATTTTAAAAAACGCATCGCTACCTTTGAGCTTGGAAGAATTAAAGCAAGTTGTTGAAAATAATGACAAACAACGCTTTTCGTTTAATGACGATTTAACCTTGATTAAGGCCAATCAAGGCCACTCAGTTAAAATAGAATTAGCTTTTCAGGCCATCACGCCACCCGACACACTGTATCATGGTACTGCTCAACACTTTTTAAAGTCTATTCAACAACAAGGCATAACAAAAGGCAAACGACACCATGTTCACCTGTCCAAAGATATTCAAACGGCCTCAAAGGTAGGCAAAAGACATGGCCAATTAGTGATTCTCGCGATTGAAGCCAAAACCATGCACGAAACGGGTTATCCCTTTTATCTTTCTGACAATGGGGTTTACTTGGTTAAAGAAATCCCGCCCCGTTATTTTCAAGTGATGTCATCTGGGTAAGGTGTTTTTGTTGCCCAACTGTAGAGACGCACTGCGTGCGTCTCAGCCCTGCGTGCGTCTCAGCCCTGCGTATCGACAGCCCTGGAGATGTACAGCGTTTCGACGCACAGCAGGAGACGCACAGCGTTTCGACGCACAGCAGGAGACGCACGGCAGTGCGTCTCTACAGCCTCATACCCCCCTTAAATAAACTCCTGAACGCCTAAACGCCTTTAGAATTACTGCTGCTTCAACACCAACAAGGTAATATCATCAAATACCTGTTGCTTGCCAATATAGTGGCCCACATCGTCAATCACGGCTTGTTTAATCTCATTGAC
>JAYQWI020000746.1:0-5446 GCA_035871815.2 Candidatus Parabeggiatoa communis | reverse complement strand
GTTTCGACGGCCTTTTCGATATCGCCGATGCCTTTTTGTTGGGCGTAATCCCGTACATCTTGCGTGATTTTCATGGCGCAGAATTGGGGGCCGCACATGGAGCAAAAATGAGCCGTTTTGGCGGAGCTTTTGGGTAGGGTTTCGTCGTGATATTCAATGGCGCGCAATGGATCGAGGCCTAAATTGAATTGATCTGCCCAGCGAAATTCAAATCGCGCTTTTGATATCGCATTGTCGCGAGTTTGCGCACCTGGGTGCCCTTTGGCTAAGTCGGCCGCGTGGGCGGCGATTTTGTAGGCGACAATCCCTTCACGTACATCATGTTTGTTGGGCAAGCCTAGGTGTTCTTTGCGGGTGACGTAGCACAGCATGGCGCAGCCATACCATCCGATCATGGCCGCGCCTATGCTGGATGAGATGTGATCATAACCCGGTGAGATATCGGTGATCAGGGGGCCTAAGGTGTAAAATGGGGCCTCTTGGCATTCTTTGAGTTGTTTCTCCATGTTTTCACGTATTAAGTGCATGGGAACATGGCCGGGGCCTTCTATCATCGTTTGTACATCGTGTTTCCAAGCGATTTGGGTTAATTCGCCTAAGGTTTCTAATTCGGCAAATTGGGCCGCGTCGTTGGCATCGGCAATGCTGCCGGGGCGTAAGCCATCGCCTAGCGAAAAGGCAACATCATAGGCTTTCATGATTTCACAGATTTCTTCAAAATGTGTGTAGAGAAAACTTTCTTGGTGGTGCGCTAAACACCATTTAGCCATGATGGAGCCGCCGCGTGAAACCATGCCTGTGAGGCGTTTGGCCGTGAGGGGGATGTAGGCTAAGCGCACGCCAGCATGAATGGTAAAGTAATCAACGCCTTGCTCTGCTTGTTCAATTAAGGTGTCACGAAATAATTCATAAGTTAATTCCTCCGCTTTGCCTTCCACTTTTTCTAAGGCCTGATAAATGGGCACTGTGCCAATGGGTACGGGTGAATTTCGCAAAATCCATTCACGGGTTTCATGAATATTTTTGCCAGTGGATAAATCCATGACGGTATCCCCTCCCCAACGGATTGACCAAACCATTTTTTCAACTTCTTCTTCAATGGAGGAGCTTGTGGCAGAATTGCCGATATTGGCATTGATTTTGACCAAAAAATTCCGCCCGATTATCATGGGTTCTAATTCGGGATGATTGATATTGGCGGGAATAATGGCGCGGCCGCGTGCAATTTCATCACGGACAAATTCTGGGGTAATGATTTTCGGTATGGCAGCGCCAAACGATTCCCCAGGTTTTTGGGCCAAGCTTTGTGCCTCAGATTCTTGTAAACGTTGATTTTCGCGGATCGCGATAAATTCCATTTCGGGGGTAATGATGCCACGGCGGGCATAATGTAGCTGTGTCACATTGCATCCTGCTTTGGCCCTGCGCGGTGTGCGAATATGGGCAAAACGGAGTTGTTGGTTCTCATCCGCGTGGCGAACTTGGCCGTAGTGTGAACTGATTGTGGACAAAATCTCGGTATCCTTTCGATCTTCTATCCAAGCTGTCCGCACTTCTGGCACGCCTTGGCGCACATCAATGGCGACATCGGGATCGGTATAGGGCCCGGAGGGATCGTATACCGTTATTGGGGGATTGATTTCACGTTCTCCCTTTTCTAACACGGTGTCAGATAAGGTAATTTCCCGCATTGGCACACGAATATCAGGGCGAGAGCCGGTGATATAAATTTTTTTGGAATTTGGAAAGGGTTGTGTTGAAATAGGATCGATATGGGCCGTTTGACTTAAATTTTCTTGGGGTATTGCGCTCATCTGAATGACCTAATAAGATTAGTGTTGATGTTAAATTAAATTAAATTTCGATGTGCTCTTGTTTTAAAAAAGGCGCTTAAGCGCCTATTACAAACTATATAATGCTGTCTTTATTTGCAAGTCCACTTATCTAGGTAATTGATTATGCCTTATATGAACATTGAACAAGCCCGTTTTAATATGGTTGAACAGCAAATCCGTTCTTGGGAAGTGCTTGATCAGCGGGTATTAGATTTAATTTCTGATGTACCACGCGAGAATTTTGTGCCGATGGTTTACCGTAATTTGGCATTTGCGGATATCAGTATTCCATTGGGACACGATCAAGTGATGATGACACCCATAATCGAGGGGCGTTTATTACAAGCTTTGATGCTGACACAAAAAGATACTGTGTTAGAAATTGGAACGGGCAGTGGTTATTTGACGGCCTTATTAGCTCAATCCGCTAAACACGTTGATAGTGTGGATATTTTTGAAGAGTTTGTCAAAACGGCTGAACAAAGGCTTAATGCTTTAAATATTAATAACGTTTCCTTGGAGACGGGGGATGCGATTAAGGGGTGGAATAAGTTCACTTGTTATGATGTGATTGTATTGACTGGCTCGGTGCCGGTGTTAGAACCCCATTTTCAAGCGCAATTGAATGAGGGGGGGTGTTTATTTGCGATTGTTGGAGAGGAACCGGTGATGCAAGCGCAGTTAATTAGTCGCGTGAAAGAGGATGAATTTAATATGGAGGTGTTATTTGAAACGTCGTTGTCGCCGTTGGTAGGGGCACCTGAGTTTGAAGGTTTTGTGTTGTAACTGCTCATGTTTTTGGGTAGTCTCTCCCAAAATTGGGATATTAGCCACCCAATGACACTTCAATGCACGGAATATTAAAGTGTATTGAAGTGTTTTTCCGTGGCAAAATTTTAGATTAATTATTTTAATTGGTTAACCAATATGCAGAAATACATAAGCTTTTTGTTATTAATAGTTTGCTGTTTCACTGGCCCGGTTCAGGCCGAAACGTTGTTAGAGCTCTATGAACTCGCTGTGCAAAATGATCCGCAATTGAAAATTGCCCATAAAGATTACCTGGCCATTTTGGAAAAAAGGCCACAAGCCCGTGCCTTGCTGTTACCGTATTTGGGACTGGGTGCTGAGGTGAACGAAACGTGGTCTAACGATTCGGGCATGTTTGGTGGTAGCAGAGAAAATACCAGCGGCGGCTACAATGTCTCACTGAGTTACCCACTCTATCAACGCGATCTCCGTGTTCAAGTGGAACAAGTTGATAGCCAAATTAAACAAGTCGAGGCCAATTATGAAAGTGCTAAACAAGCTTTGATGGAACGGCTTTCGACGCGCTACTTTGGGGTATTGGCTGCCAACGATAACGTGAAATTTGCGGGCAGTGCTAAAGGGGCCTTCCAACGGCAATTAGATGACGCTCAACAGCGTTTTGAAGTGGGCCTGATTGCGATTACCGATGTACAAGAAGCGCAAGCGGGCTATGATTTGGCGGTAGCCGATGAAATTCAAGCCCAAAATGAACTGGATAATGCTATTGAAGCATTGCGTGAGATCACCGGCAGTTATCATTCATTGTTAGCCACTTTAAATGAAGATGCGCCTTTACTTGGGCCTGATCCGAAAGACATCGACAGTTGGACTGAATACGCTCTTAAAAACAATCCACAAATACTGGCAGCAGAATACAGTATAGAAACCGCAAATAAGGAAATCGAAAAACAACGCGCTGGCAATTGGCCTACTGTTGAACTCGTCGCTAAACATAGTTACAGCGATGTCTTCAGAGGTGATGACAGTCCCTTCGGCAATAAAAGCAGGAATAACAGTATTGGTTTGCAATTGAGTTACCCTTTATATGAAGGGGGCGCAATCCGAGCACGTACACGAGAAGCGAAACAACGTTATTATCAAGGGATTGATCAAAAAGAGCTACAACGCCGTGCTATTCAATTACAAACTCGTCAAGCTTTTTTAAATGTGCTTTCCAATATCAGCCGAGTTAAGGCCCTTAAACAAGCATTATTTTCAACCGAAACGGCTTTAAAAGCGATTCAAGCGGGTTTTGAATTAGGCACCCGCACGTCAGTTGACGTGGTTAATGCTCAACGTGATTTACTCCGTGCCCAACGGAATTACTCTAATGCGCGTTATAATTACGTGCTGAATACTTTACGACTCAAACAAGCCTCTGGATTAATCAGTGTCGATGATCTCGGCAAGATCAACAGCTGGCTGAGTCAACACACGATCACATTAGAAGATCAAAACCCCATAGATGTCAACGCACCACTGGAAGACTCTGAAGCTTTACCCGAACGTGCAGAGGATGGCTTGGAAGAGTTTGAAGAATTACCCGAACGTGCAGAGGATGCCTTGGAAGAGTTTGAAGAATTACCCGAAACCACAGACGAGATATTGGAAGACTTTGAAGATGATTTCTCACCCTCTTAAAATAGTTTAACCTGTAGGGGGCAATCCCTTGTGGTTGCCCCTTTATCGCAAAAAAACAGAACACTATTGGAGTTCATAATGATAAAGCAAGTTGCTTTGGTTTTTTTATTTAGTATTACAATTGTATCCTGTTCGACAAAAACGGTTAAATCAACCGATGCGTCTTCGATAGAACGTCATGCTCTTGGAAAAAGCAGTATTGCCTCCCCACAAGCGGAAGCGGATTTTGTCAAGGGCAAAAAGGCGCTTGAAAAGGGCAATGATGCGATGGCTTTCAAATTGTTTCGCCAAGCGTCTGAACAAGGGCACGCGGGGGCACAAAACAATTTAGGCATGATGTATAGTCTAGGCAAAGGCGCACCTAAAGATGAGCAAAAAGCGATCAAGTGGCTTCAACAGGCCACTGCTCAAGAATTGCCTTTGGCACAAAACAACTTAGGCATGATGTATAATCTAGGCAAAGGGGTCACCCAAAATGCTCAAGAAGCGGTCAACTGGTTTCGTAAAGGCGCTGAACAAGGATTGGCAGAGGCGCAACTTAATTTAGGTGTGATGTACCACAATGGCAAAGGGGTCACTCAGAATGATCAAGAGGCGGTGACTTGGATTCGCAAAGCGGCTGAACAAGGCTATGCACCAGCGGAATATAACTTAGGTTTAGCGCACTTAGAAGGCATTGGCGCGAAGCAAAGTGATCAAGAGGCCTTTAAATGGTTTAGCAAAGCGGCTGAACAAAACCATCCAATAGCGCAAAATAACTTAGGGCTCATGTACTTCAATGGTAAAGGGGTACTACAAAACGACCGAAAAGCCATTAAGTGGTTTCAAAAAGCGGCAGAACAGGGATATCCAGACGCACAATTTCACTTAGGCATAGCCAGCTTAAAAGGCCTTGGGCTCCCAGAGGATCACCAAGAAGCCTTCAAATGGTTTAGTCAAGCGGCTAAAAAAAGACATGGCGGCGCGCAATACAATTTAGGGGTCATGTATAGTGCTGGCGATACTGTGACTCAAGATTACCAACAAGCCGCTCAATGGTTTCACCAAGCCGCTCAACAAGGATACGCAGACGCACAATATAACTTAGCCGTCATGTACTATTACAGCGAGAATGCTTCCGAAGAAACTCGCCAAGAAGCGATCAAATGGCTTCGTCAAGC
>JAYQWI020000745.1:0-3496 GCA_035871815.2 Candidatus Parabeggiatoa communis | reverse complement strand
CATGCCAGCACCGCCGATTATTTGCGCTTTGGGGATGGAGGGCGTTTTGATGCGCGTAATCCGAGTGATAGTTTATTGACGGTGGCACCGGTTGAGGCGTTTGGTTTTTTGACTGATTCACCGGCTAAGATAACGATTCAGGATAGTACGTTATCGGTTCCGAAAAAAGAAACTTTATCACTCATTGGTGGTGATTTAGATATTGACAGCAATTCACCCGTTATGGTTGATAAACGCAGTTTTATCGCTCTTCCAAATCAACCCAAATTGTCTAGTCCTGCCGGGCAAATTAATCTCATCAGCGCGGCTTCAAAAGGTGAAGTCGTCTCCGATGAATTTGGATTTTTACTCTCAGCTAAAGGCGGACAAATCACCATCAATAATAATCTTATTGAAGTCAATGGGATAGCAGGTGGTCACCTTAATATTCAGGGTGGAAAACTCGTTATGCGTGATTCTCTGTTGCAAGCCAATACCTTGGGTCCTAAAAATGGTCTAGGCATCACGCTGGATTTACAAGAAGCTATTGATATCAAATCAGAAGGTGTTATTAGCCTCTCATTTGATACTTTTGGTAAGGGTGATGCCGGCATCCTAACCATTACAACGCCTCAACTGGAAATCACTTCGGCTGGAATATTAACCAAAAGCGTGGGTAGCGGTCAAGCGGGTGATATTGAAATTAAGGTTAATCAAATGACTTTGAAAGAGGGTGGTATCATCATGAGTGGTGCGATAAAAAAAGGAAGTGCTGGCGATATTACCCTAAAAGTCACCGACACAATCAATTTAACTGGGTTTTACACTGGTATTGTAGAGGGTGGTATTGTTGGTACTATTTCAAATCTTCCCGCTGGGATAGGGACTTTTACCCAAGGTAGTGGTCAAAGTGGTAATATTATCATAGAAACCACTCTTTTGAATATGGAGAACAGTAAAATTAATGCGAGTAGTCAGGGACAAGGAAATGCTGGAAATATCATCATTACCGCCAATCACATACGTTTAATCAATGGTGCTACCATTGCTAGCAATTCCGCTAAAAAAGGGAATGGTGGTCAAATTGTGCTTGACATAGCAGAAAGCTTGATTATAGCGGGAACACGAAATATAGTGCTTACCAATATCAATTCAGGGCAGCAATTTGATGATACCCCAAGCACCGTATCTAGTCATTCAACTTTTGGGAGTACGGGGAAGGCTGGACAAATTGTGATAACAGTTCCAACGTTAATTATGGAAAACAACGGGGTTATTTCGACGAGTACCGGTGGAACTCGTGATGGTGGTGAATTAATTATTACCGCAAACAACATCAATATAAGCAGTGGTGCTCGTATAGAAAGTAATAGTGGTTTTTCAAGAGCTGGTAATGTGCATACCAGTAGTGGAAAAGGAGGGATATTGCGCCTTAATGTTGCTGAAAACATGACTATTTCTGGGAATAACAGCGGCGTATTTAGTACCACGCAGGGCGTTGGGGAAGGCGGCAATATTGAGATTGAAACCAATCGTCTTACCATTACCAATGGTGGTGTTCTCACTGCCAGTAGTCAAGGACAAGGAAATGCTGGCAATATAATGATGCAAGTAAATAGCATTCATTTAACTGAACAAGGCGGAATCCGTGCCGAAGCTGAAAATGCCGCTGGTGGTAACATCGCCGTGAAAACACCTAATTTATTGTACTTGCACAAGGCTGGCATTACCACAAGTGTTGCTACTGGCAAAGGTAAAGGGGGTGATATTACGATTGAAAATCCCACTTTTATGGTATTGAATCAAGGCCAAATTAAAGCCCAAGCCAATGAAGGAAATGGCGGTAATATTCGCCTTGGTTCCAAGCAATTGATCAAATCACCGTGTAGCCAAATCAGTGCGTCTTCTAAACTGGGCATTGACGGCAATGTGCAAATTGATTCGCCTGATGTTGATATGGATGCATTTATGGTGATTTTGCCGGGCGGTTATGTCGAAGCACAATTGAAGCACTGTACAACCGAAGAAATTGAGAATCCCAGTACCTTCAAAATTGACTTGAGTCGAAAAAGAACAGTGCCTTTTTTCAAGTTGAAATAAGGGTAAAAAAGGGGGATATGGGCATTTCTGTTTTTCATTTCCCCTGTCTGAATGTATAACTACAAGGATTGTTTATAATAAAGGATTAAATCTGAGTAGGGTTTCGATCTAATCCCTTCTTATAAGCAATTATTGTCCTTCATTTTTGGAGAAACATAATGAAATCACAACTTTTACTCACAATGGTTTTATTAATCATCAGCTTATCCACACCGGCCCAAATCACCACCGATGGCACCTTGGGCTCCCGCGCCAATTTACCGGGCCCCGATTATCAAATCGGGGCGGACTTGGGCCGCCAACACGGCGGCAATCTTTTCCATAGTTTTCCAGACTTTAACTTGAACAGTTTGGAAAGTGCTACTTTTTCTGGACCAAACAATGTTCAGAATATCCTCAGTCGGGTAACGGGAGGAAATCCCTCCAACATTGACGGGTTAATTCGTTCAACAATTCCCAATGCTGATTTTTATTTTGTAAATCCGTATGGAATTGTCTTTGGGGAAAATGCCCAATTGGATGTACAAGGCTCTTTTCACGCTAGCACGGCGGATTATCTGCGGTTGGGAGAAAATGGGCGATTTGATGCGCGTAATCCAAGTGACAGTATTCTGACAGTTGCGCCAATTGAAAGCTTTGGCTTTTTGGATAATTCACATGGCAAAATTGAAGTCAATGGGCGGGGCATGTTAAATGGATCGGGAACACCAAGAGCGTTATTGCAAGTGCCGGATGGTAAAAGCTTGTCGTTGATTGGTGGCGATATTCATCTCAGTCAAGGTATGGATGAAGAGGACTTAGATAAACTTTTTGAAGACCGTCCAAAGAATCCCAGTCCTGAAGATAGACGGGCATCAATAAAACGCAATCAGCGTTACAGTCAACTTCGTGCGCCCGGTGGCACGATTAATTTGGCCTCAATCCAACAAGCCGGTGAACTGGCGTTGACTCAAAACGGGCTACATAGCACAGCCACCCAAAGCGGTACCATTCACCTAGAAAAACAAGCCATTCTGAGTACGACCGGAGAAAATGGGGGTAATCTATTTATTCGTGCCGGTCAGTTTATCATGACTGATAGCCGCGTTAATGCCCACACACTTGGTATAGAAGAGAGGGGACTCATTGATATTCAAGAAAAAACGATTAACTTACAAAACTCAGGCATATGGGCCAGCCCATTTGATTTAGGCAACGGCCCTGATATTCAGCTTAACGCTACCGAATCTATCAATATTAAAGATAGTAGTATTTTGAATTACTCAGGTGGTGGAAGTTGGCTCAACTACGAGTTAGGGAATGCGGGACATGTCACTTTACGCGCTAAAAATATGGCGTTAACGAATATAACTATCATGCCAGATACTTATACTACTGGACAAGCGGGTAATTTAACTCTGATGGCAGAAAATAATTT
>JAYQWI020000744.1:0-4994 GCA_035871815.2 Candidatus Parabeggiatoa communis | reverse complement strand
AAGCCGATCCGCATGCTGAATTAACTCATCGTCTTTTAATCGACGCAAAAACTTCAGCAATGCAAGGCTATCTAACAAAACGTTAGCTGGCATCCAATGAGATTGAGGTAGGTCAGGCCTTTTTAATAACAGAAAATCTTCTTCTACTAAATCATAATAGATTCTCCAATTGATATCATCAACGATATTGGCTTTATCTTCTAAAGCCTCATTCACAGAGCGTTTAAGCGTACCAAAAAGTGTTGATAGCCTTTGATGCCCATCTAACAAATAAGCGCGTGGTATATGAGAGTTTGCTTTGGGGGGGGAAGGTACAGAAAGTCCCCCAATTTTTTCAAAAGTGTTCAGATCATATTCAGTTGTTTCCCAAAGGAGAAGACTGCCTACCGGAATACCTGATTTAATACTCCGTAAAAGGTTTAAACGTTGCTCATCTTTCCAAACAAAGCCACGTTGAAATTTAGGCACGAAAAGTTTACCCTTTTCAATTTGATCAAGTAGTTGATATAGATATTTAATTTGGGGTTTTGATATGGAAGTTTGAATACTCATAGTTTGTTATCCTGATTACACTAATGACAACAGTTTTTCTAACATAGGCTCTAATTCTAAAATCAAACTGTTATCTTGATATAACCATTCTTCTTGGATTAAAAATTGTTCTTCTTTAAACAAGTCAGCAATGTCTGTGCCGAAACCTTGAGCTAATAAGATCATTCTGATTTCGGTAGAAATATTTTGGTAAAAATGACCGACAAGCCGATGTTCTTTTTCTTGTTCTGTTTCTTTTTCAGCCGACTTCGTTAAAAAATCGCCTTTAAAACCTTTTTTCAGGTTAAAATGACAACGTTGTTCATGCGAAAGTTGTTGAAAAGCTTGAACTAAATTTCTTCTTGATACGCATATCTTCTTTGGTTTATGAATTTTTGTCCATTCCCATAATGCTGCAAGTGGTAAATAGTTTTCAATTGCTCTTCGCGTTAACCGATGAAAATAAACTGATTGACCACAAGCTGTAACTACAGCTTCAGATTGTTTACTTGGTTTATCTGGTTCAAGCGCATCACTGTCAAATAACACAAAATGACGCTGGTATTTTTCGGGTTGTTTTGAAATTTCTTTAACATATTTTAATATTTCACCCAAACCACCACCCGCTTCAAATTTAATCCAATCTTGATTTAATAATTGTTCTAATTTTTGTTTTCGCCAACCAGTCGCAGTCGCTCTCAGAAAGGCTGAATCATTACGCCTATTTTCAACAAAAATAGTAAAAGGTTGAGATAAAAATTTTAAGGCAATATCTAAAGGTAAAAGTGGTTGGTTTTGAGACCATTGCGCTTTATCAACACGAGCAACTTGTATAGTCAACGGCGAAAATTGAGCATATTCATCACTGTCTAAACGATATCCAAAGTCAAACGCTAATTGACATTCTTCACGAATATCTTCGCTTTGTTTATCAAGCCAATCTTGTACTTCATGAGCATCTGGTGATTCTACCTGTATTAAATGGCGTTCATCAACACCTAATTGGATTAACGCAATGAGATCAAGATGCTTCATAAGCTTTGACGCAAACACTTCTGCTTTTAAAATGACTCTCATGACTGTTTACGCCTTTCTTGAACCAATTGTCTGGATAATTCTATATCGCTATAAAAAACATCTCTAGGCCATTCACCTTGTGGTCGCCCTTTGCGATCAAAAACGACAGGCTCTGCAATACTGCGACCATCATCTAATTGGCGCACCCAATAAACCATCACTAATTTTGGATCAAGTTTCCCTTGTGCAATTTCAAGTTGAGTGCGTAATAGAAAATTCTCTGAGTGTGTTTCAAGCAAAACTTTTGGAGGCTCATCTTGTCTAGCCAGTTCAAAAAAATGCTCTGCCAATGCGGCATGTAATCGAGGATGGAGATGTGATTCGGGTTCTTCTATCGCTAACATATTTGTGTAACCTTCACTTGCCATTGCACAAGCAACAAGCACAGGTAAGACTTGAATCAATCCTTCACCAACATCAACAATATTCACTTTGCACGGTGATTTGGTCAGACGTTGTAATTTAATCTGAAAATGTTCTCCCATTTCTTCTACAACAATTTTTTGTTGTAAGTATTTTTCGTACCAACGAGATACTTTAGGCAATATCTGTAATTCTTCCAAAATGCTGTCATAAGCCAAAATGTCAGCCGTTCCACGCCCATCAGGTTCTAAATATTTTGGTGCTGCACCTTTAAATGGGTTATTCCTCAATGCGGGTTTACGGACAGAAGTGAGCCATTGTACATGGGTATTTTCATTGCGCATTTCATCTTCTATCTCTGCCTTGTAGTCCCTGATTGTTGAATAGTCATTCGCCAATAAACCATCAAAATAGAGTTTTTCTCTATAAATATTACCCTTATTTATTTGAACCTCATATTCTTCTTTTTGCTTCAAAGGTTTAGCTAGCCATTGAGCCTTTATAATCCAAGAATCTGTTCTGAAAAAATCATAATGGGAAACAACATGGGTTTTTAATTCTGGTAAATGACGAATAGTCCATTTTAAATCATACTCAAAAATTGACAGTTCTATATCAAATGCCTGTGTTCCACTGATATGAGATAATAAATCACTAAAATGGCTCCCCCGTATAGCTGGACTATCTAATGCCAATGGGGTACGGGATTCTCCTTTGAGTGAATCCATAATCAATGGCAAAGCACGCAACAACGCACTTTTACCAGAATTGTTATAGCCAAACAACAGTGTTAGAGGACGTAATTCAATAGTAGTGCGATCTACAAAGGAACGGTAATTTTTTAATGTAAATGATTGAATAGACATAGATTATACTGAAAAACAGGCGTTATAATTTAAATAGATTGAGCTTACCAAAATTTTTATCGTTCCCAATGTCATTAAAGGGAATGCCTTTTCGACGTTCCGCGTTTTTTTTTAACCCATGCTGTAATAGTGAGAATGCGTACCATGACGCGGGAGCGTCAAGTGAAAACGAAATACGAAAGACATCATAACAAATACTCGACGCTAGAGCAGGCGTAGGGTGCGCCCCAAAGCCCCTTAAGTTGTTTCATTCACCAAGAATTTCTTCACGTCAAAATGAATAGCACCCCCAATGAACGGAATAAATACTCGCTTTGACATTTTGGTGAAAAGTGAAATACAGTCAATGACTTGTTTGACATAACCTGTTTAACCGGGTTGTAGTGGATATAACCAACACGAACACGAAATTTGATATATATCTACCACAGTTGTAAACACACACCATCTCTTTATCATTTAAAAATCATTAATGCTGCCTGTTCAATGAATGGTGTGATGGAGGCACATACGCTTGCTTTTGGTGGTTAGCTGGATGCCATTGTTAGATTTTATTAGCTTTCTTCAATGGTTCTACCTTGCTCATCAAAAGTAAACGGTAATTCAATTTGACCATGCTGCCTACATTGTAATTTTTCAAATTGTTGCCACATATGTTTCATATTATCTGATAATCGAAATAATGTCATTATCTGATTTATTTGGGCAGTCAAATGTGGATTTCCAATATCATCAGTCAGTAATTGGTGCAATCTAGCTGTTTTGTTTCCAAATTTGCTTTTAGGAACATTCTCTTCTAATTCTTTAAGCACACCTTCTGGAAGTTGCTCATAGATCAGTCGCTTAGTCCATATGCCAATAACACCTGGTCTTTTTTTGATACCTTTTACTGTGAAGTCCCATCCATTTAGCCTGAATAGTTCTTTGTAGAAAACGTCAGGAAATTTCTTTTGCCAAGGTAATAACTCTTCAGCTATGTATGCTTTTAATATTTTTTGAAGCGCATCATTTTCTCTCTCATATTGATAGCCTGTAGCCTCATCTACAAGAGCTGTTATACCCACTTTAGCAAAGGCGATAATAAGCATTTCACACCTATGAGCGACTATCATTTGTCGATTACCTAATTGAATTCCACTCTTTTTTGCCTCAAGCATTGCAATACAAATATCAACAAGAACTGTCGCTTCATAGCCGTTTATTTTTTTGTTACCCTTATAGCAAATAATTGGTTCAAAATGATCCGCTTCTTTATCCTTATAAATAAAGGGTTCGAGAGATTTTTGCCCTAATAGTCGTAATATTCTGCTTCCGCCTTTCTTGTTTTTATCGAGATCATCATTCACAAGATTTAGTGCGTCTCGCATTCCATGCCCAGAGAGTACTCTTGTACTATCTTTTAGGATATAACAATTAATGAGATATCCATTAAGGTTCAATTCCCCTTCATGTGTTATTTCATTTTTCATTTGGCTTATAGTCCTTATAGCGTTTCCAGATTGAATCAAGTACACCATTATACTTATAATTATCAATTAGTTAATATAAGTGCCATTTACTCAATCGAGTAACGCTATAATACTTCTATTGGAGCATTGACGATATGTTCATGCCTTCTTTTTTCGTTTCCAGCACGCCTGCGTGGAAATGCGTAGCATGATACTCCTGTCTCAAGTAAAAACAAAGTACAAAACTCATCATAACAAATACTCAACACTGGCGCGTCTCAATACGCATTCCAAAATGGGATGTTGGGAACGAGACTAAATAACAATAAATGCCATTAATCTATGTAATGTATTTTACCCTCTTCACGGCATCAAAAATAATCAGCCATTAATAAAATGTCAAAATCAATTAATTATTAAAAACCAACGAATTTAAGGAAGCTGCATCTAAATTATTTCAAAATTGTTGAATAAAACCTGTCAGGTTTCGTCGCTGGCCAGGGCACGGGCCCTGTGTGTCCTTCGATCACTGTGTTAGCATAGTTAGGTTATAAAGCGACAAGTCTAATATTGACATCAACTTCTGAACTTCTGAACTCCTAACCACTAAAAGCAAAAACTGGGGGGAAAAAATCATGACAATCAGCGTTTTATCTATCGGTGGGCTTTAAAAACCCGTTACCGGCCCCCTACATTTTAATTTATGTAT
>JAYQWI020000743.1:0-3360 GCA_035871815.2 Candidatus Parabeggiatoa communis | reverse complement strand
CTGACGGCCGCATACTGGGGTTGCAATGCTTTTGGCGTTTCTAAATAAATGTACAGCAGTTGAATCGGCTCTAGCCGTTTTTGCGTCAGTAAGGCTTGACAGAGGTGGAAACAAGAATAGAGGCTCATTTCCAAATGAACGTTCAGCGCGGCATGCGAACTGACAAACGGTGCTTGTGACCACAGATGAATAATGTAGCGAGGCTGCTCAGTCAAGGCTTCCAACAATTGGTTATAATCCGCCGGGTGGTTGGGATTGATAGAATAGGTTTGAGGACCCCATTTTTGGTACTCATCTCCAGGCGTTACCAGAATCACTTCGGTTTTTAATCGCTCCTTGAAACTTGAGTAGCGATTGTCATCCGTATCAAATAGTAGCATCGTACCGGTGGGCGTAAACGGTTCGGTTTGGTTTTCTAATACCTTGGGTTCCCACACACTCTGGTAGTACATTGTGACTAATGCCTCGGTCTGCGGTTTTAATGCCCGAAGTGAAAAGTTTTCAATACGAACCAATACTTGCCCAGAGTCGTCCAAAATGGAAAGGTTAAACTTTTTTACCGCAGAATCTGCGGCCGCTGAACTGTTGGCTTGGCGTACATAAGCATAACTTATCTCTGTTAGTGGTCCCAACAGTTCTACCTCGCCCAAGGCAAAGGGAAGATAGAGGGTATCCAAAGTGGCATCGCCCATCAAGCCTATCACCGTTTGTAACGCACCATCCATGATTGACGGATGCAGAACAAAATCGTTGAAACCGCCTGTTAAACCAGTCGGTAATTGAAGACGAGATAACGTTTCGGTGTTATTGCGGTATAACGTTTGAATCGTTTGAAAGCCGATACCGTAATCGAAGCCGGTAGATTGAAAAAACTGATAGCATTTGGCCCCATTCCATGTTTCAATACAGCGGTTTTGGATCGCTTCAATATCAATCCAATCAGAATCTCTAATGGCTTGGTTTTCATACATCAATTTGCCCTGAGCATGGACTTGCCGTTCCCCATTATCATTAATGGTGCTTACCTCAAACTCAACTTGTTGTTGGTCTGGATATAGGCAGATGTTCACGGGTATTGGCGTATCAGATACGGTAATGGGCCGAGCCCAGACAATATTGGTGAGTCTTTTCACGGATTGTGTGCCCGCCAATTCACCAGCGGCACGGGCCATTTCTAAGTAGGCAACGCCTGGTAAAGTTTTCTGTGAGCCGACGACATGATCAGTCAGATAAAATTCTTTGCCAGTCAGTTTGGTAGTAAAATTTTGGGAGCGGAAAGTCGAAGTATTGCTTTCCAATAAGGGGTGAAGTTTAGCAACATGGCCTTTCTCGCCACTGCCCGACACATTAATATCATTCGCTGGTATCCAATACCGCTCTGTTGCAAATGGGTAAGTTGGCAGAGAAATACGCTGCGGCTTTTGGTTTGGATAGAGCAATTGCCAATCTATGTCTACCCCAGATACCCACAACTGTGCCAATTGACTGAGTTCCTTTTCCTCAATCACCACTTTCAGAAAAGCTTCCCCCGCTTTTCCTCTAACCAATAAGTCAGATTGGGTTTGGCTCGTTTTAACGTTGCCGCGATAAAAATCATTTATCTCAGTTTGTCCTTGAGCGTATTGCGTTAATTTGTTGTGAACTTCCTCAAGGTTGTTTACCACCATCGCCAATCGTTCTTCCATGTTTTCGCGGCCCACCTGCAAGGTGTAGGCCATGTCAGCCAGAGAAAAATTGGCTTGACGCTCAAAGGTAGTGGTACTCTCTTTCAAATGGGCTTGAGACTTGTTAGACAAGTATTGCGCCACGGTTCTTAAGGATACCTGTTCAGATAAGAAAGCCGGGGTTATCTCCGCTTGATACTTGTCATTCAGTTGACGGCTCAATTCCATCAAGCTCACCGTATCAAAACCATATTCACTAAATGCCTCATCTAAGTCGATATCCAAGTTACTGACCTTTAAAATATCACTGGCAACTTTTAATAAATCTGGTTGGATTTGTTCCAGGTCAGTTGCCGGCTCAGAAGTTAAAAAGTCTCTGATTTCCAGCGCGTAAGCCGAAAGCCGTTCCTCATTTTTGGCTGATAACACGACGAGTTGTGGTATCTTGCTCGGAATATCCGAACGTTCCGGACTTTCATATTCTTCTAACACGACATGTGCATTAGCACCACCAAAACCAAAAGAACTGACACCCGCTCGACGAGGTATCGAATGACCTTTTTCATCTGTCAATTGATTCCAGGCTTGGGTCTTTTCCACCACATAAAAAGGCGTGTCTTTCAGTTTAATATAAGGATTAAGCGTTTGCAAATGCAGTGTCCCTGGCAACTGTTGATGTTGCATGGCCAAAATCACTTTAAGAAGGCCCGCTATGCCAGCCGCCGGCTCTAAATGACCGATATTGGTCTTCACAGAACCTAATCCACAATAATGATTTTGACGAATCGCTATTGATTGGAGCGATGCCAATTCTTTAAAGGCCATTTTGAGGCCTTCGACTTCAACCGGATCACCTAATTCGGTACCCGTGCCATGCAATTCTAAATAAGTCACCGTGTCCGCTGTTATCCCCGCCTCAAGATAAGCCGTTGTCAATAACGCGGCTTGAGCGTCGGAATTGGGTGCGGTTAGCGAAGTGGCCTTGCCACCATGATTGACGGCGGTCCCTTTTATCACAGCCTGAATATTATCGTTATCGGCGAGAGCGGCTCTCAAAGGCTTTAACAATATAGCAGCCACACCTTCGCCTTTGACATACCCATTGGCACTTTTATCGAAGGTTTTACATTTGCCATCAGGTGATAACACACCCAACTGGCTGGCACTTATCATCGTTTCTGGAGACAGCATTAAGCTCACACCGCCGGCAATCGCTAACTCGCTCTCACCACGGCGAATCGAGTTGACCGCTTGATGAACGGCAACCAAACTCGAAGAGCAAGCCGTATCAATAGACTCGCTTGGCCCTCGCAAGTTCAGCAAAAATGAAACCCGATTAGCTAACATGGCATGTGAGTTCCCAGTACTGGCCTGGGCATTCGCTTCCCCCTGATTCGCCAATAATTGTTGATAATCATTAAACTGAACACCGGCAAATACGCCTACCGCTTTTCCTGAAAATGACGACGCACGATAGCCCGCATTTTCGATCGCCTTCCACACGCTTTCGAGAAATAACCGATGTTGTGGGTCCATCATTTCAGCTGCGTGGGGGGAGAGTTTGAAAAACAACGGGTCAAATTTATCCACATCCGGGACGAAACCACCCCATTTTGAATTAGTCTTATCTTGAGCCGGGTCACCATAAGATTCACGCCAATCCCATCGTTCAATAGGCACCTCAGTTATTAAGTCA
>JAYQWI020000742.1:0-3516 GCA_035871815.2 Candidatus Parabeggiatoa communis | reverse complement strand
AATAAAGTATCGCCTGTTATCAAATGCCCATCAAGATAATAACAAACCGAGCCGGGCGTATGCCCTGGCGTGTGCCAAACTTCAATCTGGGTGTTACCCAACTGGATGGTATCGCCGCCTTCATGCAGTACCGGTTTATTTTATTGATAACCCCAAAATGCGGCCTCTGCTTTTGACAAATGCACCTGGGCATCGTAAGTCTTTAATATCTCAAGCAATCCATTAGTATGATCAGGGTGGCTGTGAGTGAGTAAAATGTCAGTGATTTGGAAACCTTGATCTTGTGCAAGCATAACGACTTTCGGGGTTTCCCAAGCGGGATCGACTATCGCTGCGCGTTTGGAGCTATGATCTTGAATCATATAGATAAAATTTTCCATGGGCCCCAATTCAAGGGGATGGATGGAAAAAGGGCGGGTATTGGTTTTCATAATGGTATAAGGTTTCAAAAGGTTAAAATGCAATTATTTTAACACTCAATACAACGATAGTTGGGATAATGAAAATAGATTTTTATCTACAAAAGCTTGATATTTCTTTATTCTCTACTCTTTTTTAACAACTTGACATTTTCACAAGTTTTAGCTGAACTGCTGAAATTCAGCACTTTGGTGCTGAAATCAGCACCTCAAAAAAATAAGTCACTGTTTTTAAAATAAAAAGTTTTGAAAAAAGGTGCTGAAATCAGCACCACTCATTTTGTTCAAAAATCCATCAATTCAAGCACGGCATTTTTATCAAGTTCAAATGTCATCGGGCCTATTTCTTTCATCCATTTTGTCAAGTTCAAACTCGCTGAATCAAGTTGAAAACTGATTTTATCAAGTCTCATGTCAATATTAATCAAATAAAATCAAAAACTTAGCTGGCACAGGCTGTGCTTTATATTGGATACTTTCAAATAATAATTACATAAGGAGAAATGTCATGAAAGTTTCTGATAATCACTGCCAAAACCCGTTTAAGTCTGTTTGTATGATTGTTTTGAGTGCTTACTTATTATTTTCTCAAAGCGTGATAGCGGCTGAATCGAGTGATAATGAGAAAGGCTTTATAGAGACTGTGAAAGATATCGTGCTTGTAGCGGCTGAATCGACTGATAATGAGAAAGGCTTTATAGAGACTGTGAAAGATATCGTTTCGCCGGGTAATTAATTGGATTGGCGTTCAAAGGCAGGGCAACCACATATGGGCAACCACAAGGGATTGCCCCTACATTTCACTGATAACTGTTGCGGCCTTTTTGGCAAAATAAGTCAAAATGCCATCGGCACCGGCCCGTTTGATACTCAATAACGATTCCATCATGACGGCCTTTTCATCTAACCATCCGTTTTGGGCCGCTGCCATCAACATGGCGTATTCGCCGCTAACCTGATAGACAAAAGTGGGCGCTTGAAAGGCTGCTTTAACCCGTTGTACGATGTCCAAATAGGGCATACCGGGCTTGATCATTACCATATCAGCCCCTTCTTGCAAATCTAATGCGACTTCACGCAATGCTTCATCACTGTTAGCGGGATCCATTTGATAGGTATATTTATTGCCGCCACTTAACGCACCGGCTGAGCCAACCGCGTCACGAAACGGGCCGTAGAAACTGGAGGCATATTTGGCTGAATAAGCTAAAATGCGCGTATGTCGATAACCTTCTGCTTCAAGGGCTTGACGGATATTGCCAATACGCCCATCCATCATGTCTGAAGGCGCAACCACTTCAGCACCGGCTTCGGCATGAGAAATGGCTTGTTTTACTAATACCGCTACCGTTTCATCGTTGATCACGTAACCGCTGTCATCTATCAAACCATCTTGCCCATGCGTGGTAAACGGATCTAATGCCACATCGGTTATCAAGCCTAATTCTGGAAATTCGGCTTTCAGTGCCCGCAAGGCGCGTTGTACTAAACCGTCAGGATTATAAGCTTCACGCGCATCAAGCGATTTTTTCTCTTGTGACACTACCGGAAACAGGGCAATAGCGGGTATGCCTAATTTGACTAACTCAGCCGCTTCTTTAAGCAATTCATCAATCGTGAGTCGATATTGATCTGGCATAGAAGCTATGGCAACGCGCTGCTTTTCACCTTCCATGATAAACAGCGGATAAATCAAATCATCGGTGCTGAGGGCATTTTCACGCATTAGGCGGCGAGAAAAATCATCACGGCGCATTCTACGCATACGCAGATTCGGAAAAGGGGCTGTATTGTGTAAAGACATATTTTTTACTCTATTTTTGTTAATAAAATATTAAAAATCAATCTGTTATGAACTTTGATAGCAAGCCTTCGGATTGGCCCTACATCACACTATGTAAGTACTGAACCATAGACGCGATGCATCGCGTCTGAATGATTCGCGGTTTCGTAGAGACGCGAGGCATCGCGTCTCAATGGCTCGCGTCTTTGTAAGTACTTTCGCCAAAAATTTTCAGGTGCGTAGGGGAAATCCCTTGTGCTTGCCCCATTAGATAGTTTACCAAATTTAAGACAAAAAAAATCCCCTCAAAAAGGGGATTAAATGAATTTAGGATGAATTTCATTGTATGCAAAGCCATCAATCCAAGTTATGATGAATTACCATTGTAAATAATTCACCCAACAAACGACAAACCGCATTGCCAGTTTGCGTTTTTGTTTGAGACGTGAAAGACAGTATTCTTGACACACGATTTTTTTAAAATCACTCTATGACAATAGAGATATTGTTATCATTATTGTGTGGCAAGTATCAATCACGCTTAAAAGCACTGAGCGCAATAAAAAGGGTAAATTATCTGCTAGACATAATTTACCCTATAAACAACTACAAATAGCATCGCACAATTTGCAGTTTGTTTAGGCCCTGAGCGCAGTGGAAAGGGGGGGGAGCCGGGCCTTAATTGCATAACCCACCCAAAAAACAACAAATTGCCTAGCACAATTTGAGTTTTTTTTTAATCGGGCGAACACGTAGGTTCGCCCCTACAGAGGCAATGTAGGGGCAATCCCTTGTGGTTGCCCTCTTTATGAAGGTGCCTGAAAATACTCATTTTCCCACACTAAAAACACATCCAACTAATCCCTTCAATATCATTATATGGGCTATTTGCCAAAAAGGCGCTGTCTGCTATTGAACAATTCTCAATGTCAAAGGAATGAATCCCAGTATCATTGGCTTGATGTACAGCAAACAATAAGGTGCTATCGTGTAACATGGAAAGGGCTTCTACTTCTGATGGAAAGAGATTACAGGTTTTGTCTAGTACACCTGTTTCATAGATGTACTCATATAAGCCCGTGCTTTTAGAACCATACAGTTTGGTGCCGTCGTTATGCCAAGTGATGCCTTCAACTTTATCATTTGATGCAATCTTCTCAGTTGTTTGGCAAACGCCATTCTCAATCTGATCTAATTCAATCTTAAACAACCCTCCACGAGCAGCCCAAACCCATAAACTGTGATCTTGCGGATGGAATGACATCGCCTCAACATCGCCTAAACCCGTACTACAAAACGGTGTCACTGTGCCAT
>JAYQWI020000741.1:0-3618 GCA_035871815.2 Candidatus Parabeggiatoa communis | reverse complement strand
CGGCTCACGCAGAGCCGCAGAGCCGCAGAGAATGAGAGATTGGGATAATTATTTTTTTGGAACTTCCTTAGTCACCACCACCTGATTTGAACTTTGAGACAACACCTGATGCTGTTGGCTGTTAGATTAAAAGTAATAGCGACGCTTATGACGATGCTAAGTATAATAGGAATTGAAACAAGTTAAAAACTTAATTTATTGAACCATAATAATCATGATATGTTCTTTTTCTTGTTCAAAAACTCAACTTTTGTTTGAAACGGGTAAAGCAATTGGTTTTTTGAAGTCTATTCAAAAACCAGCCAAGCGTAAACTAACCATGCTGCATATGGCGCAAGAATTAGACGATTTACGCATTCCCCCAGGAAACCGTTTAGAAGCACTTACTGGGGATCGTCTTGGACAGTCTAGTATTCGTATTAATAAACAATATCGCATTTGTTTTCGATGGGTTGATGGAAATGCTTTCGATGTTGAAATTGTTGACTATCATCATTAGGAGGAAATATGATAATCGGATTTGAAGTAGAACATCCCGGCATTGTTTTATGGGAAGAATATCTTGAGCCTCTAAAAATTAACAAAAGCCAATTTGCTCGTGATATACAGATCAGCTATCAACGCGCCCACGAGATTTTACATGGCAAACGTGCCATTACACCTGACACAGCGTTGCGGCTTTCTTCTTATTTAGGAACAACAGCAGAATTTTGGTTGAATTGGCAAGGTTTATATAATTTGCAACAAACGGCTAAAGAACATCAGGAATATAAAAGCATTAAACAATGCCATACACTCAAAATGGGGGAAACCGGAAGGGGTGCCGCACTAGGGTGTTGAAGGTTTTTTTGACCTATATTTTTCATGCTGTTTTTATGGAACCCCAGGTGGAGGTATTCACATTCAACCCCCTTCTGGGTTGTTTCACCCCATTTTATAGAATTTTGACAAACACAAAATCAGCATGAAAAATATTGGCTCAAAAAAGCGCTCAATCAATACCCTAGTGCCTGCATCGCCTCCGAGTTTAATCGGGTAATTCTTATGGAAGCGGAAAAATAGAAATGCGATCAGGCGCTATTCACTTTCAGCCCCTTCGGGGTTGTTTAACGCCACAACTTTATACTTTCACATTAATCAAAAAGAAACAATATGGAAACTTTTACAGCCATTAAAACACGTCGCGCTATCAAGCATTATGATCCTGAGCATCGAATGACAGAAGAAGAAGTGCTCCAATTGATGTCATTAGCTAAGCTTTCTCCGACAGCCTTTAATATTCAAAACTGGCGTTTTGTGCTGGTACGCGATCCAGAACTGAGAAAGCAAATTCGCGCTGAGGCTTGGGATCAAGCTCAAGTGACTGATGCTTCGTTACTGGTTATTCTCTGTGCTGATCTCAAAGCTTGGGAAAAAGAACCGGCCCGTTATTGGGTAAATGCGCCTCAAGAAGTACAAGCGTTTATCCTACCTGGCCTAGCTCAATACTACCAGGGGCGAGAACAAGTTCAACGCGACGAAGCGATGCGTTCCTGCGGTATCGCCGCTCAAACTTTAATGTTAACAGCGAAATCAATGGGTTATGATTCATGTCCTATGGATGGTTTTGATTTTGATGCGGTAGGTAAACTGATCAACTTGCCAGAAGATCATGTCATTGCGATGTTTGTTGCCATTGGGAAAACAATTAAGGAAAGTTGGCCACGATCGGGTCAATTACCGATGGAAGAGGTTGTCATCACGGATCATTTTTAGTAATAGGATAGAACGCTGATTTTCATTCTTGTCATGATGCCATGCAAAACATTTTGCGTGAAACGCTGATTTTTTTAAAATCCGTGTTAATCAGTCTCATCATGATAATCAGCGTTCTATTTCCTATTGACAGGGCTAAAATAGCCAGCCTTGCTTCACAAATCAAAACGCTTTCTTTAACTAACGCATCTTGGCATAAGCGGCTTCATCTTCTCCACCAAAAATTTCCAATAACCTTTTAATCAGAGCAGCCAATTCTAAAGTCATGATAGAGAAATCAGCATCAAAACGTTGAGTTGACGTTTCGCTCTCAGTATCATTGAGTTGCGCTTGTACCAAATCCAATAATTGCAAACGTCTTATCACTAATTCATCATCAAGAATAAAAGCTAAACGATCATTCCACTCTAACGCTAAACGTTTCACTGATTTTCCTGCCGTCAAGTGCCCGTGCATTTCTTCTGCCAGTAAATCTTGACGTTTGCAATTCACCACAGCCCCATCCTGATCCGTCAAGACACAAGCATCGGCTAACTCTAAGTCGGCTGGACAATGGTTTTGATTAATAAGCCATTGCGTCATCACATTGCCCAGATTTTGTTGCAACTTAGGGACAACCACTGGCAAACTACCCACAGTTTGACGTAAAAAGCTGGTCAATTCTTCAGCACGTTTATGACTCGGCGTATCAATCATCAGCCAACCTTGCGTAACATCAATGTAAGCAGACAGATAAGTTGAACGGGTAAAGGCTCGCGGTATCAAGTCATGCAGCACTTCTTCACGAATTTCATCTTTTTCGCGTTTTCGCACTTTACGCATTTGTTGAGTTTCGATCTCCTCAACTTTTTCATTGACAAATTCGCGCACCACTGAGGCAGGCAGAATTTTTTCCTCTTTACGCGCCGTGAAGATGATGCAATTATTAATAGCATGTACTAAGGATTCACTCTCACGACTCAAAGGGGGCACCCAGCCCATAGTTTCCATATCCATTTTGCCACAAGGCTGAAAAGCGGATTCAGTCAGTTGTTCATTTAAATCATCAGCCGAGAGTGTGACAGGATGTAAAAAACGAAAAAGATGTAAATTTTTAAACCACATTTCAGTTCAATTATCAATTATCAGTTATCAGTTATCAGTTATCAGTTATCAATTATTGCTATTAATAAAAGGTTTTCATTCACAATTCACAATTATATTAATGGCCAATATGAATCACAATGGCGCGTTGTCCACCATGGCGGCGATGTTCCCATAAATAAAGACCTTGCCATGTGCCCAATGCTAATTGTCCATTGTAAATGGGAATACCCAAACTGGTTGCCGTTAAGGCTGATTTAATATGGGCAGGCATATCGTCTGCGCCTTCAAGCGTGTGGGTATACAATGAATCCCTTTCTGGTACTAGGCGATTAAGCCAACGTTCTAAATCTTTTTTTGCTGAAGGATCAGCATTTTCTTGAATCACTAAACTGGCCGACGTATGCTGAACAAATAGCGTGCATAAGCCTTCAGTGATGCCCGTTTCACGAACAACATTGGCAACTTGTTGAGTAAAATCAAAAAGCCCTTGATGGGGCGCAGATACGTTAATCCTTTTAACAGGCATAATGATATAATGCGTTAAAAATTGAATGATTTTCTTATGATAACATAAAGGGGTAGGTTTCTTATACTGCCATTCTGCAAACCTCTTATCCCCTATCCATTAATGGCTTATGATTTTGCCACCCATGCTATAGATATTTAGATTGTATTATTTTCAAATTTGGTGCCAAGTAGAGACGCACGGCCGTGCGTCTCTATCAATGCTTTTAGCATTTAATAATTAATTATTAACCATTTATTATTGAGAATCAA
>JAYQWI020000740.1:0-3119 GCA_035871815.2 Candidatus Parabeggiatoa communis | reverse complement strand
CTAGACTGCGTTGGTGCATGGCACGATTTATCGCTGCCCTCTTCAGAAAAATAATTTCACACCTAGGGGCGAAGCGGCATGTTCGCCCTTTTGAATTTTGAAAATAATGATATGAAAATCTATAATATAATGACAGAAAGTGCGGAATGTTAGCCCTTAATCCGCTTTTTGAGCAAAAACGAGATAGCGAGTAGAAGGAGCAGTATCGTCTTCAGCTTCTAATGGTTCCAATGTCATGGCATCAAAAAATTCTACACGATCAAAGTATTTTCTAAACAAATACCTTAATTTCCAGAGAGAGGGGAGATAGCGGGTGTGTTCGCCTTCATAAGTGATCCGAAATTCGCCCTGTAATTGACTCACATTAATCAGTTTGGTTTGCTGAAAAATATTATGCGCTTTTTCGACGATTAAAGGTGTCCGTAACAAAAAAACTTTCTCAGAACGCAACACGTTAGGATAAGCACGGATTGGGTGATCAGGGGTGATAAAATCGCCTATAAAACAACCACCTGTTTGAGTAATGTGGGCAACGTTTTGAATCGCCTTCTCTAGGCTATGTTGAGGAAGATATTGTAAAACATTTGCTGTACAAAGACAGATATCCCAAGGATTTCCCTCATGTACCACATTCAATATATCTTCAACACGCGCATTAATGCGTTTTGAAGCCACTTTAACCATTCCTTCAGACACATCAATTCCCAATAACTGGTTTTTATTCAAATTGAAAGCCTTTAGGAAATGTTCTTCCATGATGCCGGTGCCACAGCCAATAGAGAGTATTTGGGCAGCTGAAAAATCGAGATGATAGGTATCAAGGATAAACTGAATTTCTTGAGAGATGTACTCAAAATTTCTTTTTCCATTGACGCTATCATAAAGTTCTGCGTAGCTGGAAAACGCATCTTCACGACTGACTGTTTTAGCCAACACATCATGCTGTAAACTAGCCGCACGGATTAATTCAGCAGTGAGTTGTTGCCAGTAATGTCGATCAATGACATAGCCTGCATCATCTAGCTTTTCCAGTAATTCCCTTTCAAAGAAATCCCAACAATTCAGATCAAACAGTTGATGAGTCAGTCTGTGTTCAATGTCTTCTAAACCGCTTTCATCACTTTGTTGGCGGGCTTCCTGAACCTTGTTAATACTTTTTTGTGTGTTTTGCAACCAAGACAAGTAACCCGTGGCGTTTGAAATCGATTCTTCTAGGCTCATTGGCTTCTCTAATGGTAAATCATCATTGCCATTCTTCATCGTAAAAACCTCCATAATTATACACGACACGTTTCTTGCAGTGCTCTTTCTATGTCTTCTATCAGCATCCCAGTCTCTCCATATCCCACACTCAATCTGACTAAGTTGTCAGTTATGCCTAACTGTTGCCTTTCTTCGGCAGACAGTTTGTAGTAAGTAAAGATACTGCATTGTTCAACCATGGGATGATTGGAACCAAAGTTTGAGCCCATAAAGGGAACTGTCAAATTGTCAACAAATTGTGATGTTGATTCTCGATTCGCCTTGATTTCAAACGAGATGACGCCTCCATGTCCGGTTAAATATTTTTGGGCTAGGGAGAAATGAGGATGACTCTCCAGTCCGGTATAAAAAACCTTTTCCACCAGCGGTGAATTTTGCAAATACTGAGCAACCTCCATACCCGCTTGATTGAAATGTTTCATCCTGATTTTGAAGCTTTCCAAGCTTCTGTTCAAGAGAACAGCAGCATGAGGATCAACAACGCCTCCCATCATATTTCGGTAGTTCCTAATTTCCTCGATCAATTCTCTCGAACCGGAGACAGTACCGGCTAAAATATCGCCATGACCTCCAAGATATTTACTACAACTATGAATGACCAAATCGGCCCCAAAATGTTGAGGTTGACAATTGAATGGCGTTGACAAAGTGCTATCCACAATCAGCAAGGTATTCTGGCCGATTTGGTTCTTGAGCCTTTCCAAATCAACTAAATATAAATGGGGGTTGGATGGCGCTTCAATAAAGACAATCTTGGTACCCTCCCGATATTGAGTCTCAAATTCTTCATGAAAACGCTGAGTATCAGCCGAATCAACCGAGATAACGTCTATTGCCAACTTTGGTAAGACTGAATTAAAAAAATTCCTGACATTTCTATAGCACTTACCGGTGTATATCAATCTGTCCTTTGGTTGGGCAAAAGTCAAGACGGTTGTCACAATGGCATTCATGCCAGAAGAAAAGACTAAGGCATCCTGAGCGTTATCAAGGGCGGCGATTTTGGTCTCCACCTCCAACCAATTGGGATTATCATATCTGCCATAGCGGCCCACATTAATTTCACTTTCGTGATACTGAATAACCTGTTCTGTATTTTTAAAAAAATAAACCGTATTCTGGTATGTTGGTGTGACACAACTATTATTGTAGTCTGTCTGTTTTTGATTAGGCATTTTTATTCTCCAAGGGGCGCAACCTACAAAACTAATAATACTGAACAATGTCATAAATTGAGGTTTTAAGTAATGATTGGAGTGCAAGCTAGTTTTGCCCCAAGCCCTTGCAAGGGTACCTGACACTCCTCAAAAAGCGCAATTTATGCCGGGTGCAGATATTTTAAGACGACACGCTGTATGCTGAATAAGAGAATATTTTTTAAATCATATTGTTATATTGAATTCTGGTTATTTTGAATAGTAACCGTAACTCATTGATTTTATTGAATCGTCGTCCTAAAGTATCTGCACCCATTTATGCCAGAGCAAAGTATAACATGACGTTTGCAAGTTACACCTTTATAAAGGTTTGTCTAGTCACAGCATTAGAAAGCGTATGTTCACTGGTTTGATAGTCATCAGGGAACATTTTAGCAAAATGACTCAGATGATTTGTGAAAGCACTTTTGACCGTTGTTATCATATCACCATGCAATATATCTCCCCTGACATGAAAGATGGGTTAATTGACGATCTTCCATATTGATAATTAAGTACTGAAGCAGATATTATCATATCGTTTGGAAACTTTAAAGATATGATTTTTAATGGTGGAGTACAAGGTTCTAAATTTTGTGCTTCAGTACTTATAACATCAAATCACCTTGATCTCACCTGCAAGCCTTTGGGCACTATCCA
>JAYQWI020000739.1:0-3298 GCA_035871815.2 Candidatus Parabeggiatoa communis | reverse complement strand
TTGGAGAGCGGTCATTGTCCTTCGTCTGAAGATTTTAGTATCCGAGGTATTGGTTGGACACAGGAACATCATTCAATTGCCTTTCATCCAAATGGTACATGGTTAGCATCGGGTACTTATTGCAATATTTCTAATTCTTCAGCTTGGTATCGGTTGGAATTATGGAATGTAGTAACAGGAAAAATACGACACACTTTTAATGACTTTGCTGTTTCGCTTGCTTTTTCCCAAAATGGCAAATGGATGGTATCTGCTGGCAGTACGGTAAAATTATGGAATGTGGAATCAGGGCAATTGCTGCATAATTTTGCAACAGAAAACTATTATGATTCAAATTCTGTAGCCCTTTCTCCGAATGGCAAGTGGTTAGCATCAAGCCGTGATAGGACAGTAAAACTATGGGCATTGAACCCTGTCGCTTCCGCCAACACAGTAACTCAAATACCCTACTCAGAACAAGAAATAGCTCCAGCTACTGATTTATCAAACACCTCCTCTTGGCTCATCAAAGCCATCGTGATTATTATCGGTGTCATCTTGCTGGTTTCATTTATCTGGTGGATTATTCACAGCTTTTCGCCATCGTTACGCCCCCATGCACCGCGTATCATGGCGGGCATTATTGTTGGCATTACTGTCGGCATTACTACAACTGTTGCTGCCTATTATCTATTTGGTAGTCCAAAAACAGCCACCGTCAGCGGAGTCATACTCGCCGTTGTTGCTCATTATTTTATTAAAGAAGCGTGATTTGTTCAAAAATTCGTCTCCTATCAAAATTTGGTGGTATCTCTTAATGTAGGGTGGGTAGGAACGGAGTGGAAACCCACCGTTTTTGAATTTTTCAACGTAACGGTGGGTTTCGCTTTTTCAACGTAACGGTGGGTTTCCACTTCGTTCCTACCCACCCTACATTTTTAATTTACGGGTTTCTATTAACAATATTCTTTATAATCAAATAGATATGCAAATTTATAAAATAAAAAAATTAAAAGTCACTCATTTTAGACTAATTGATCAGTTAAACATCATTTTCAATAAAGATATTAATGTCATTATTGCTGATAATGGTGCTGGAAAGACGACTATTTTAGATGCTATTGCCATTGGATTTGGCGCTATGCTGACTAAATTCCCAAATGTCAGTGGAATTACATTTAAAAAAAGTGATTTAAGAATTCATTCTGAAAATAAACTCGAACCTTTTATGAGAATAGAGATTGAATCAACTGAAAATGTTTTATGGGATAGAACTTATAAAAGAGATACTACAAAGAAAACCTCTGAACTCATTCCTAAAGGGAGAGGCTTAAAAGAGTTAAACCGTTTTATTGAGACCATTATTGATAATGAAAATGAAGATATTCCTTATGCAATGCCTTTAATTATCTATTATGGTACAAATAGAGCCGTTTTTGATTCTCCTGTCAGAAAAGGCCATTTCAAAAAATCTTTTAATCGGTTTGAAGCGTTAAATGGCGTGTTAAAAAGTGATGCAAATTTTCATCGTTTTTTTCAATGGTTTGATACAATGGAAAACCTAGAAAGGCGAAAGCAGCAAGAAAGACAGGATTTTTCATACAAATTAAATGAATTGGCTGCTGTTCGAGAAGCCATTGAAAGTATGTTGCCAAAATTTAAAAATCCAAGAATCGAAATTAATCCCTTGAGATTTATGATAGATTGGGAGCAAGAAGAGGGCACTCTCAAAAAGTTTCAAATAGAGCAATTGAGTGATGGTTACCGCACGGTTTTAGCGATGGTAATGGATATTTCAAGTCGTATGTCACAAGCCAATCCTGAACTTGGAAATCATTCTCCAGCTATCATTATGATTGATGAGTTAGATTTGCATTTGCATCCTAAATGGCAACAGACTATTTTATCTGATTTAACACGAACATTTCCTAATGCTCAGTTTATTGTGACGACGCATAGTCCACAAATTTTATCAACCGTCAAAAAAGAAGACATCTTTATCTTAGAAAAGGGTTCAATGAAAAAACCTTTTCAAAATCCGTATGGAAAACGAAGTGTAGTCGCCTTGGAAGATTTGATGGATAGTAGTTCGATGCCACCAAAAGAAGTGGTAGAAGAGGTTGGATTACTCAATATCTATTTGGAAAAAGTAAGACAAGGAGATATTGATTCTAAAGCCGTTTTACAATTAAGAAAACGGCTTGAAGAAGCTTACGGTTCGGGTTATCAACAGTTACAAATTGCTGATATGATTATTAATAAATACAAGGTTCTCAATAAGGCTAAAAATGATTGAACTGAATCATGCTGCTCTTCCTAGACTATTAGAAAACAGGAAAAATCATCCCAATGATAAAGGCATGCCTGAAAACCCTAGAAAGGCTTGGGAGAGTTTTTCTACAGAGGGAAAACGAGAAATTCATGATAAATTAATAGTTTTACAAAGTGATTTATGTGTCTATTGTGAAAACAAGTTAGATAAATATGGTTTTCATATTGAGCATATTTTATCAAAAACAGAAAATCCAGAATTGACTTTTGAATATACCAATTTATCTTTATCTTGTATTGAGAATGAAAGTCTCTTTAATAAAAACACTGATGATAATCCTGTTAGTTGCGGTCATGCCCCACTTAAAAGGAGAAATAGATATGATGAAAATTTATTTATAAAACCGACAGAAAAAGAGTGTAATTCTTTATTTTCTTATCAAATAACTGGGGAGATTGTATCGAATATCAATAATTCGGAAAGTGATAAAAAGAGAGTAGAACATACTATAGAAGTTTTGAATTTAAATTGTAAGAGATTAATTCGAGAACGAGAAGAGATTATTCTACAAGGCTATGAAATCATTCGAGAATTACAAGATGAACTTGAAGTATTGAGCCATTTTTTTGAATCAGAATTTGAAAAAGTTGATGACAAATATCGATATCCATTTGTAAGTGCTAGAAAAGAGCATTATGATTTATTTATGAAGTAAATCTTAAGTATATTGACAATATCACATTCCATTTAATCAGCGTAAATCATGACAATCAGCATTTCACGCAAAAGTTGCGCGCAACTTTTCACGCTAAAGTTTCGCTTCGCGAAACTTTAGCGTGAAAGCGTGAACCGAAGGTCAGCGAAGCTAAATCTCAGCGTTCTATCACGTTTTTAGATTTGTTCAAATTTATTGGCACCATTGAGTCAATCCGGGAATGAAGTTAATCCGCTGTACTATAATGAACAAAAATCATGCTAAAAACCTTAATCGTTTTATTATCCTTATTGCTCATCAACCTACAATACCAACTTTGGTTTGGCAAAGGC
>JAYQWI020000738.1:0-5029 GCA_035871815.2 Candidatus Parabeggiatoa communis | reverse complement strand
AAAAGTGATAATCGGCCCATTTCGTTTTTGTTCATCCAACAAAGTGTTTTCTGCTTGTCTACTTTTTTTTATCACTATTCAATTTCTATAAGACGATATATTTGCAAAATGCAAAAAACGCCCTAAAAATTGTGATTGTGAAAACTTAATTCAATCTTATTAATAAAAACAAGAGTTTAATCAATTTGATATCATACCTAATCAACCCCTCCTAATGAACTATTTAAAATAAGTTTTGCAAGAGGCGCAGCATAAATCATTTTTTAGTCGTACAATATAACAAAAGCGTTTCCCTCGTTATAATGGATTGTGTGTTTTTGTTCACCATTCAACATTTGGCTAAAACACAATTCACAACGCTCAATTTTAATAGGCTAACCTTATTTTATTAAGGGTTAAAGGTTTTATAATCAGCCTAATCGGATTAGAAAAAATCCATTTTGTCTTATGTTGTATTGTCGTTCACAATTCACAATTATAAACATTCAGAATTCGAGGCAAAAGTTTTTACGTGCAAAAACTTTTGTATCGAACACAATTTATAAATTTACAATTCTAAACGTCTACCTTTGGATATCTTATTATGTTCATTGAATATACCTTTACCATGGACGATGGTAATGTTTTACACTACCAAGTTGAGTTTGATAGAGAACGCAAACCGCTTTTAGACAACAATCTCTATCCCGATTGGACTCAATTAGATTTTCATCAATGTCCTAATTGCCCTTTAGATATTAATGAATATTCACATTGTCCTGTTGCCATTGATGCCCATGAAATTGTGCTCGGATTTACAGAAGTGCTTTCCTGTAAAGAGGTGGATATTCATGTGACTACTTCTGAACGAGAATATTTTAAACGCGCTGATGCACAAACGGGTTTAAGGGCTTTGATTGGTTTTGTGATGGCCAGCAGTGCCTGTCCCATTTTATCACCGCTACGTGGTATGGCATATTATCATTTACCCTTTGCTTCTCTTGATGAAACCGTCTTTCGTGTCGCCTCTTCCTATTTATTGCACCAATACTATGTTCATCGAAAAGGGGGCGAATTTGATTTAGAGTTTGAAGGCTTAAAAAAACGCTTTAAAGAAATGCAAACTTTGAATTATCATTTTTTAGAGCGCATTCGTGCAGCATGTGAAGCAGATTCCAATTTGAATGTCTTAGCCACTTTGTTTACGATTTCTTCAATGTTATCATTGTCTTTGGAAAGACATTTAAAGGAAATTGAACATTTATTCAACTAGCGAGCATCAGTTTATTGACGACTCGCTTCAAACAGTGAGTTAAAAAATGCCAAATGAAAGCGATATGTTTATTGAATACCTCTTTACCATGGATGACGGTAAAGTATTGAATTACAAGATTAATTTTTCAAGGCCTTGGACTGACATTCTTGTTCAATCTGATTATCCAGTGTGGACAGAATTGGACTTTAAACAGTGTGGGAATTGTCCATTAAATCCAGAAGAATACTCTCATTGTCCCGTCGCGATTGATGCGAAGGAAATTTTTCTTGGGTTTAAGGAAATCTTGTCATCTAGTGTGGCTAATGTTCGCGTGATCACCTCAGAACGCGAATATTTTAAACGTTGCGATGCACAAACGGGTTTAAGAGCCTTGATTGGATTTGTTATGGCAACGAGTCAATGTCCGATTTTGTCAAAAATGCGCGGCATGGCGCATTATCATTTGCCCTTTGCTTCAATAGATGAAATCGTATTTAGGGTGAGTTCATCGTATTTACTCAGCCAATATTACCTGCATCAAGAGGGCGGGGAGCCCGATTGGGAATTGAAAGGATTGAAAAAGTATTATAAAGATTTGCTGACACTGAATTATGATTTTCTACAACGCATTCGCATAGCCAGTGAAGCCCATTCTAATTTAGATGTACTGTCTACTTTGTTTTCCATTTCTTCACTATTGTCTATTAATTTAGAACAACATCTGCAAGAACTGAAACCGCTCTTTACTGAGATTCCAACACAAATGTCAGCGTTATTGGGCGATGAGTGAATAGAGAAATTCTGATTATAACGGATGAAAGGGGAGGGCGAACACGTCGATTCGCCCCTACAATATTTGGCGGGTTGCCTTTGCGTGTTCGCCCTGCTGACATTGAGCTGTTACCCACCCATTCAAACTGAAAAAGGCAAACGTTCTAAAAACCGTAGTGTCATAAAAAACAATTCTTGTACTGGGCGTTTAGACAATAGTACATAAGGCCGAGTAATGTAAGTCATGGGTACATTAGCAATACAAGCCGCTAATCCCCCCGTCAATAATCGATCATCGACTAACATTAAAGCTTCAGCAGGTTGCCCTGTTATCGCCATAATTTTTTGCAAGCCATCGGGATAAGGCTTCTTTTTCACTTCAGCAATATATCGAACCCCAGGATAATGGCGATTGAAATCATCGATTCGGCTTGACAAAGGTTTATTAGATAAAACAAAGACTTGTTCAGGGCCAAAGAGTTCAATACAGTCGCGCAACCAAGGCCGTAATTCAGGGGCAGGATAAAGTTCACCATGTGCCGCCAATACGCCATCAAAATCAAGTACGAGAATCGCAACACCTTGTTCTTTAAACGTGATAGGCGGAATTTGACACAACTGGCGATTGCGAGGGCTATGGTGAACAATGTTTGCTAACGCATGACGATAACGACGCATCATACGCAAACTGAAGAAAATACGTTTGAATAATGCCATTGTTTATATAAATAGGAAAGGGGAAAGGGGGAAGGGAGCTAACAACAGGAAAACAATGTGGGTGATTTGATGAAAGGGAATATATTACACAGCGTTATAAGGTAGCGATTACGCCTTTTGGAAAAATCCCCGATATCTCACATATCGGGATGCTATAGATATATTTGGTTAGTCACCACCACCTGACTTGATCTTTTAGACAACGGCTGAAAGCGGTTAACTAATTATCATGACGCCACGCTAAAGTTTCGATACGCTAAACTTTAGCGTGAAACACTGATTGAAAATCAGCGCGGCTCATGACAATCAGCTAAATGTTAAATATCAGCGTTCTATCACCTTGCCCTAAGCCTTACGAAATCGCAGAATACCACTTAGAACCAAATAACCCACCTTCCTTAGCTTTCCAACCATTATCCTCCATCATTTTCTTGAGCCGTTTTTTCATCTCATGTTCCGGCAACTTACCTTTACTGTGTTTTTTGAAAATCCCTACCACATCCTCAAATTCCTTCTTATCAACCTTACCATCATTAGTAGCAAAGGCCTCCAACATATCCTTGGCACGTTCCTCAGCATCTCTTTCAAGCACAAACCCTTTATCTTGAGCCACTTGTCGCATGATACTCAGTCCTTCTTCTACACCTACCCCTTTTTTGATCCCCTCTTCAAGGATCTTCTTCTCCTCAGTACGATCAATATATTGATCATCAAAGACTTGAAGCATGATGTAATCAACAAACTGTTTTCTGACTCCTTCTGAAATCGCCATAACTCAATGTACCTCATAGAAAAAAAAATGAAAATAGGCGAGTTTTGCACACTCACCCCACAAAAACCAGGCTATTCAATAGCAGAATACCACTTAGAACCAAACAAGCCACCTTCCTTAGCTTTCCACCCGTTGTCTTCCATCATCTTCTTTAACCGTTTTTTCATTTCAGGTTCAGGTATTTTGCCTTTACTGGCCTTTTTGAACAACGCAACCGCATCTTCAAATTCCTTTTTAGTCACCTTGCCATCATTCGTAGCCGCATTTTCCAGAAACGTCTGAGTGCGTTCCTCAGCATCTCTCTCAACAACCACCCCCTTTTGTGAAGCCACTTGACGAATCAACGACAAACTCTCCTCAACGCTCATGCCATTTTTCACGCCCACCTCAAGGATTCGCTTCTCCTCAGTACGATCAATATATTGATCATCAAACCCCTGAAGCGTAATAAATTCAATAAATTGATTTCGGATACTTTCTGGTACAGCCATTTATTGATACTCCTTAAATGAATTTGGAAGAATAATCAATTAACCTTAGACCGATATCAAGGTTTTGATCTCATTAAATGCAGCTTAAGATAGAACGCAGATTTAACTGATGCTCATGATTAACACTGATTAAGTTTTCGACAAGCTCAAACACCGAAAAATCAGCGTAAATCATAAATAATCAGCGTCATCAGCGTTCTATCAAATTCATCACGCAATTTCCGAAAACCACTTTGAGCCAAATAATCCGCCCTCTTTAACTTTCCAGCCCTGAGTTAATATCATCTGCTTCAATCGTCTTTTAATCGCAATATCCGACACTTTCCCATGGCAAGCGGATTTGAACAACGTTAAAGTCTTTTCAAATTCCTTCTTATCAATCACACCATCATTAAGCGCAAATTGTTCAAGCACTTCCTGAGCCCGCTCTTCGACAGTTCTCTCAATCACCAAAGATTTTTCAGAAGCCACTTGTCGTATAATAGCAAGCCCTTCTTCAACGCCGATCCCCATCTTGATGCCCTCTTCAAGAATATTCTTTTCCTCTTGACGATCAATATATTGATCATCAAAAACTTGAAGCATAATGTATTCAACAAATTTTTTTCTAATCGGTTCAGAAATTGACATAGCTGATGCGCCTATAAAGTTAACCCGTTATTTGAGAACTATTAGCTGACAATTGTTACATAAGCAGGATAACAAATCAAGGTTACCATGTAGAGACGCGATACCTCGCGTCTTTCTCTACCCAAACCTCGCGTTTTTTATGATGTAGAGACGCGATGCCTCGCGTCTTTCTCTACCAAAACCTCGCGTTTTTTATGATGTAGAGACGCGATGCTTCGCGTCTCTCTATCAAAGCCTCGCGTTTTGATTTAGACGCGAGCATGGGAGACGCGATGCCTCGCGTCTCTACGAACCAAAGCCTCGCGTTTTGATTTAGACGCGAAACAGGGGAGAATCGAAGCATCGCGTCGAAAACGATCCTATCAAAACATCAGCCAACTAAGGGACACAAAGAATAACCTCATAGCCAACTAT
>JAYQWI020000737.1:0-4046 GCA_035871815.2 Candidatus Parabeggiatoa communis | reverse complement strand
CAAATACAACGGCCGTATTTGGATTCGTACAGGGCCACGCCGTGCCACCGCTAATGCCCAAGAAGAGCGAATTTTGACAGAAAAAAGAAGATATAAAAATCTGCCTTTTGATCTTTACCCTATTCCCATTGCAAAACTTTTGGATATGTCACGCCTCTTTTTTGAAAGCGAATACCTGCCAGCCGCTTTTGCAGCTGATGTTTTGGAGGCAAATGACCGTTCGTATGAAGAACGTCTCGCTTCATGCAAAATGATTGTTTCTCCTTCTGAGCCGATTCCGACAGTATTGGGCTTGCTGACGCTTGGCAAAACCGCGCAAGATTTTCTGCCTGGCGCCTGTATCCAATTTTTACGGATAAATGGCACCGAATTATCCGATCCCGTGGTTGACGAAGAAAAAAGCGGCGGAACCCTGGTTGACATGCTGCGTAAAGCAGAGGAAAAACTCTCAGCACATAACCGGCTTGCCATTGACATCGTTTCCGCTTCAACTGATATCAAAGCGTTTACTTATCCCCCCGCGGCCATTCAACAGATTTTGTATAATGCCGTTTTACATCGCACCTACGAAGGCAGCAATGCACCAGTGCGGGTGCATATGCTAGCACTTGATTTCTTACTCAAACCTAATCAAAGTTACTTATTTTTGTGCCGTTTTAGACTAATCTATTTTAATACTTGACTTTTGAAATTATATCAAATATTATAAAAATTGTCATCTGTTTGGATGACACCATGACGGTGTCATGGATATGAGGGGCTCTGCAAATCAGAGGTTGCAAATTCGCATCAAGATTAGGTTAATTTGGGTGTGAATTTTATTAGGCCTTGAGTCTAGGGACTTTTGACCAGCATCCCCCATTAAGTCGCTTGGATACAAGTGGCCGTTCGGATGAGACAGCCCATCCTGGACTCCAGTTGCAACTCGATTTTTGATTTATCAACGGAGAGCGAATTATCAGGGATAAATGATCATGGATGAGTAAGAAAAAAGAAGCTGTATTGGTTTAATGATCGCATTGAAATCAACAGTCCGGGTGGCCCCTACGGCAATGTCACACCAGACAATTTTGGTCAACCGGGTATCACAGATTATCGTAACCCCAATATTGCCGATGTTTTGAAAACCTACGGTTTTATCTTATCCAAGCATTTGGCAGAGGCATTGCCACAGCGCAAAAAGAGATGGAAAAAAACGGCAACCCAAAGATAGAATTTGTCGCCAACCAAAGCACCGTGCTTTGCACATTGAGGAAAACAGCATGAGTTTACCGATTTTAACTTTTTTCAATAACAAGGGAGGGGTCGGCAAAACCTCTCTGCTTTACCACTTAGCTTGGATGTTTGCCGACTTACACAAACGAGTTGTCGCCGTAGATTTGGATCCGCAGGCCAACTTAACAGCCGCTTTTTTGGATGAAGACGAAATTGAAACACTCTGGAATGATAAGGCAAGCGACTCAACCATTTATCACTCAGTCAAACCCTTGACGAGAATTGGGGACATTGTCGAACCGCAACTCCAGAAAATCGCGCGAGATTTGTATCTCATACCGGGTGATGCAACCCTTTCAACTTATGAAGACACACTTTCCAACGAGTGGCCAAAGAGTATGGATGATAATCACCTATATCGTCCGATGCGAATACTCAGTTCCTTTTGGCAAGTTATGCAAATGGCAGCAGAAAAAGTGGAAGCGGATGTGATTCTCGTTGATATTGGCCCAAACTTGGGAGCCATCAACCGTTCGGTTCTAATTGCCACCGATTATGTGATAATTCCTTTGGGGGCGGATCTGTTTTCCTTGCAAGGTCTCAAAAATCTGGGCCCGACTTTGAGAAACTGGAACAATCAGTGGAAAAGAAGAGTGGATAACTGGGCAAATACCCCAGAAGCCAAAGAATATCCAAATTTCCAATTGCCACAAGGAAAAATGCAATCTATTGGCTATTTGTGCCAACAATATGGAGTACGTTTGAACCGTCCAGTGAAAGCTTATGACAAATGGGTCAATCGCATCCCGGTTGCTTATCGTGAATATGTACTCAACAAACCCGAAAAAACAGATATAAAACCGGCAGATGACCCTTATTGCCTTGCCACCATTAAGCATTATAGAAGCTTGATTCCCATGGGCCAAGAACATCGCACTCCCATATTCAAGCTTACCGCCGCAGATGGTGTTATCGGCAGCCATGCTGCTGCCGTACAGGATGCCAAAAAAGATTTTGAGCAACTGGCCCGGGTTATTGCCGATAAAATGAGTATGCAACTGGGGTGTTAAATCTGACGTGGTTTTGCGGATTATTTTTCACCCTCGTTTTGTTCCTGTGTTAATATAAATGATGAATTGTTAATTGTTAATTGTTTTTCACGCAAAAGTTTTGCGCGCAAAACTTTATTTCACGCGCTTTGTGAACCTTCGCTTCACAAAGCGCGTGAAATCGTGAAATTGTTTGTTAATTAAAAAAACTCTAGTGTAAGTCAGGATCGACATCCAAGTTTTTTGACTGATTAGGTTTTAACTGGGGTGGTGTCGTCAGGTTTTTTATTGAGTCAAAAATGGCTCCCATTTTTGTTCCGTTCATAAAAAACAATCACTTATTGAGTTATTGAACGTTTTTTTTCGTTAACACACATTATTAACACACACAACACACAAATTAACACACACAATTAAACAACTCTTTTATGACACAAAACCAGATTGAAAAATTTCTCCCCAAAAAGGCTCAAATTTAACACCCCAGTATGCAACTATAGAGATAAAACATCTTGACCCATTTAAATGAAAAAGGCACTTTATCTGTATTAACAATTGAAGGCGTTGGTGCTGCCAAAAAGCTGAATATCGCATTAGCTGAACGAATCAATTTGTTCACAGGTGATAATGGATTAGGCAAAAGCTTTATATTAGACTGTGCCTGGTATGCGCTAAGTGGCTATTGGAGCCATTTGCCAGCCTATCCGAGAGAAGATGCAGAGCGAAATGAACCTAAAATCAGTTTCCAAATTGCAGGAAAAACCAAAAAGCCTTATCAGGGATACGCCTCTTATGATTGGGAACAACAAGAATGGACTTCATTTGATCAAGAACGTCCAACCCTTCCGAGTCTTTTAATCTATGTGCGTGCCGATGGCGCTTTTGCTGTCATGGACCCAGCCAGAGAAGCTTTTTCAGAATCACCTAAGACTAAACAGGATCAAACGCTCATTTTTACAAAAGATGATCTTTGGAATGGTTTGCAAGGCAATCGTGATGGCAAGGTGAGATTCTTATCAAATGGTTTGATCGCAGACTGGATTCATTGGCAAAATAGCCCTGAAGAAGAACCTTTTGAAACCTTTAAACGAGTCTTAAAACGATTATCGCCACCAGAATTAGACACAGGAGATATTGGACGATTAGAACCCGGAAAACCGACCCGCATTTCTAGAGATAGTCGCTGGATGCCTACCATCAAACAGGCTTACGGCGAAATTCCCTTAGTTTATGCTTCTGCTGGCGTTCAACGTATAGTCGCCTTAGCTTACTTAATTGTTTGGGCCTGGGAAGAACATAAAACACAATCAAAACTGATACGTCAACAACCTCAACACAATATAGTGATTTTGATTGATGAAATTGAAGCCCATTTGCACCCACAATGGCAACGAAAAATTCTAACCGCATTATTAGAAGTACAAAAAGAATTAGCTTCTTTTCTGAATATGCAACTTTTAATTGCAACACATTCTCCTTTGCTCATGTCTTCTGTAGAGCCCATTTTTGAGCCCCAGAAAGATAAAATATTTCACTTCAATTTGCTCAAACAGGATAACTTGGCCGCTGAAGTTGTTTTACAAGAACCAGAATTTGTTATCTATGGCACAGTAGATTCTTGGCTGCGCTCGGAAATATTTGAAACTTCAAACACCGATAACAAAATAAATAGTGAGAGAGGAGCATAAAAAATCGGAACATTGTTAAACTTATTGATTGCAATCAATTTTTGAACCCTACAGGAAACTAAAATGTCAAAAAAAATAATCACCATTACTTTTC
>JAYQWI020000736.1:0-8678 GCA_035871815.2 Candidatus Parabeggiatoa communis | reverse complement strand
AAACCGCGATTGAACGTGCCCAACAGGAAGGTCATTTACTCCGCTGTTTGTATAAACCTTGGAATAGTCAAGAACTGCTTGAGACCATTAAAACGGGTTTAGCAACTTCCAGCAAATAAAAGACTAGAAACCAGAATCAGGAGTCATTCAAAATGTGAATGGGTTTAATTTTTTAAAAATGATTTAAAATCAATGCTCAATATCATTATTAAAATCATAAAAATTTGATCTTCTAAAATGTCATCGTGTCCTCCAGAGGAAAAGTGACAATCAGAACCTTGGATAATAAAGAACTCGTTAAGATAGATAATTGAAAACGGGTTTAACAACTTATGAATAAATTAGCTATTATCTGTGTTGATGATGAGCCGGCTATATGCGATAGTCTAGAGATAGAACTGCAAAAAACCGTTGGCGATGACTATCTTGTTGAAATGGCTGAAGAGGGTCAAGAAGCTTTAGAATTGTGTGAAGAATTGCTGGCAAAACAGCATGAAATTGCTTTAGTCATCTCAGATTGCATCATGCCCGGTATGAAAGGGGATGAACTCTTAAAACAGATTCATATCCTGTCTCCCAATACGATCACAATGATGTTGACTGGACAAGCTCAGATTGAAGAAGTCAGTAATGCAATCAAATATGCAAAATTGTATCGTTATATCGCCAAACCTTGGCATTCTGACGATCTGAGATTGACAATCAAAGAAGCATTAAATAGCTATCTTAAGGAAAGACAGCTGGCTCAATTTACCCAGGAACTGCAAGACAAAAATGCAGTATTACTCAAACTCAATCAAGACAAAAATGAATTTTTAAGTTTTGTCGCGCATGATTTGAGAAACCCATTGTCTACCATTCAGATTGGCGCAGAGTGGATTAAAAGCGATTATGAACACTTGTCTCAAGAAGAAGTGATTGAAACGGTGAGTACCATTTCAAATTGTACTCAGCAAATGTTTGGACTCATAAAAAATCTGCTTGATGTTAATATCATTGAATCTGGCAAACTGAAAGTCTCATTTAACATCGTTGATATTTTACCGATATTGCAATCGCTGGTCAATCGTTATGAACGATTTGCCAAGGTAAAGCACATCAATATACAGTTTCAAAGGTTGGAAAAACCATACGTAGCCTTAGTTGATGACCAACTCATTTTGCAAGTGTTAGATAATTTGATCTCAAATGCTGTAAAATACTCACCTCATGGCAAAAAGATTGAAATCCGCATTACCAAAAATAACAATTTGATTTGTTGTGACATACAAGATGAAGGGCCGGGAATCAGTCAGCCTGAACAACAAAAATTATTTCGTAAATTTGCCCATTTAAGCTCTGAAGCAACCGGTGAAGAACATTCTACGGGCTTAGGTTTATTTATTGTCAAAGAATTAGTCAAAGCCATGAATGGCTCTGTGTGTTGTGATAGCGAATTAGGCAAGGGATCAAAATTTACAGTCTGTTTTCCAATAAATCACCAGGGGTAACCCCTTTTGGGTTGTGTGAATAGCACCAAGATAAAACTTGGGAAAACCCTTTTTTTTTATATCTCAAACCATACTCTATGGAGTTTTAATTAAATGTCTGAAAAATACATCTATTCTTATAATGAAGGAGATGGAAAAAACAAACACTTGTTGGGTGGCAAAGGGGCCAATTTATGCGAAATGACGCAAATTGGTATCAATGTTCCTCCCGGCTTTGTTATCACTACCGCAACTTGCCTAACCTATCTTGACACGCCCAATCGTACATTGCCCGACGGCTTGATGGACGATGTGAAACAACAGATGCAAATGGTTGAAAAAAGCACGGGTAAACTGTTTGGCGATCCCAATAATCCGCTGCTGGTTTCCGTGCGCTCTGGCTCTGCCATGTCCATGCCCGGCATGATGGATACGATTCTGAATCTTGGCCTCAACGCTGAAACCTTACTCGGCCAGATTAAACAGACTGGCGATGAACGCTTTGGTTATGACTCCTATCGTCGCTTTATCCAATTGTTTGGTAAAGTCGCATTAGGCGTTGCCGATGAACACTTCGATAAACAATTTGAAACCGTCAAACAGCGTGTCGGTGCCCAAGTTGATGTGGATTTAAGTGCTGAAAACCTCAAAGAAATCAGCGAATTATTTCTGCTAGTCGTTAAAGAACAAACCGGCAGGCCGTTTCCTGAAGAGGTTTATGAGCAATTGGAAATTGCCATCAAAGCCGTGTTTAACTCTTGGGGAGGAAAACGGGCTGTTGATTATCGCCGTGAATTTAAAATCACCCCCGATATGGCCAATGGTACGGCTGTCAATGTCGTCGCCATGGTATTCGGTAATATGGGGAACGACAGCGCCACCGGTGTTGGTTTTACCCGTAACCCAGGCACGGGTGAAAATGAAATGTACGGCGAATACTTGGTCAATGCCCAAGGTGAAGATGTCGTGGCCGGCACTCGCACGCCTAAACCAGTACAGGAACTGGAAAAAGAAATGCCAGACTTGTATAAACAACTGGTAGAACTGCGTAACAAACTGGAAAACCATTACCACGAAGTCCAAGACTACGAATACACCATCGAAAAAGGGCAGTTGTATTGCTTACAAACCCGCAACGGTAAAATGAATGCCGTGGCTATGGTGCGAACTTCGGTGGAAATGATGAATGAAGGCTTGATCAACAAAAATCAAGCTTTGTTACGTGTCGATCCAGAACAACTCGAACAACTGCTACACCCCCGTTTGGATCCAAATCATCAGGCAGAAGCTTTAGCACAAGGCTTACCCGCTTCCCCAGGTGCCGCTTCTGGTAAATGCGTCTTTGATGCTGATCGCGCTGAATTAGTTGGCCGTTCTGGTGAAAAAGTCATTCTTGTGCGCGAAGAAACCAAACCTGAAGACATTCACGGCTTCTTTGCTTCCCAAGGTATTCTCACCAGTCGTGGTGGTAAAACCTCTCATGCTGCCGTGGTAGCACGCGGGATGGGTAAAGCCTGTGTCGCCGGCGCGGAAGGCATAAAGGTTGATACGAGAGCCAGACAAGCGACAATCGGTGATCAAGTCTTACACGAAGGCGATGTGATTACCATTGACGGTAGTAGCGGTAATGTCTACCTCGGTGAAATTTCTACCCTACCGCCAACCTTTTCCAAAGAACTGAAAACATTGCTGAGTTGGGCTGATGAAGTCGCGCAATTGAAAGTCATGGCGAATGCGGACACCCCTGATGCGGCTGAAAAGGCTATCGAATATGGCGCAATGGGCATTGGCTTGTGCCGTACTGAGCGCATGTTCAATGATGTTGATCGACTGCCCATCGTCGTTGAAATGATTCTCTCAAATAACAAAGAAGCACGCCAAACGGCATTAAACAAATTGTTACCCATTCAACGTGCTGATTTTAAAGCTGTTTTTAAAACCATGTCACCGCATCCCGTTACAGTGCGCTTACTGGATCCCCCCTTGCACGAATTTCTACCGACCGAAATGCAGTTGACTGACGAACTTGAGAACCTGCGTCAACTACGGGGTACGATCCAAGGTGTCGCGAATGTTTTGAACACCCTTCGCGTCGGCCAACCCAATCCTAATGATTTACCCATACCTTTGCCAGCACCATTTGACGAAATGGGTGAAGAGCGGATCAATGAAATCATTGATAAAAAGGAACAGATGCTTAGCAAAGTGCGCGAGCTTTATGAAGTCAACCCCATGCTCGGCCATCGTGGTGTGCGTTTAGGGATCACTTACCCCGAAATCTACGCCATGCAAATTCGCGCTATTCTGGAAGCCAGCGCGGAATGCCTCAAAGAGGGGATTGATATTCACCCCGAAATCATGGTACCCCAAGTCACGACGGCCCAAGAGTTGAAGTATGTCAAGAAAATTGTAGAAACGACTCAAGCAGAAGTTGAAGCGGCTTACGGCATCAAGATCAAATTTGAGTTTGGCACCATGATTGAAGTAGTCCGTGCTTGCATGAGAGCATCACACCTTGCTGAAATCGCTGAATTTTTCTCATTTGGCACCAATGATTTATCGCAAGCCACCTTCTCCTTCTCGCGTGAAGATGCCGAGAACAAATTCTTGCCGTTGTACAACGAAACGGGCATATTACACGACAACCCTTTTGAAGTGTTAGATGTCAAAGGGGTTGGGCAACTGATGAGCATGACAGTGGAATGGGGTCGCAAGAGCCATCCTGGTTTGAAGATCGGTATTTGTGGTGAACAAGGTGGACACCCTGGATCCATTCGCTTCTGCCACCACATTGATTTAGATTACGTGTCTTGCTCAGCACCGCGTGTGCCTATAGCTCGCCTAGCAGCAGCCCAAGCGAAGTTGTTAGAAGACAAGTATACTGTTTAGTACAGTTATTATTGTTAGACACAAGTAGCATTTCAAAGGGGCGAACACACAGGTTAGCCCCTACGAATGCAATGTAAGGGCGAACAGATGTTCGCCCTTTTTTTTGAATCCAGTTTTTACCCTTCGTTTGGAGAAGAAACCGGGTTGCCAGGATTTGTTGCCATTTCCTTTTTCAAAGTTTGCACTTGCTCCTTGAGTTCTTCCATTTTCTGTTTCATAGCATTGACTCGTGCTGCAATATCAATTTGCGTGTTTTCGAGTGAGGCCGTTGTATTTTTGGTCACAGAATGCATAGCGGTGTTGAGTTCAGTAAATTTCTGATTCAACTCTTCTCTTATAGCATGGTGTAATTGAACAAAAGCAGTACCCATCGTCATCGTTTCACTTCTCAACGTTTTGTTCTCACCTTGGAAGTGGTTTTCCATTTCAGTCAATTGGTTCGTCAAAGTGTCGAACTGTTCACTCGACTGATTGAGCAATGTTTCGACTTTTTCCACAGTAAGCAAGGCCTGCTTGACTTGACTGGATTGCACATTGAGTTGTTCAAACTGCTCATTGTGCTGGTTAAGCGTCGTAGCGGTTTCTTGTTTTAATGCCAACAAATCGGCATTGAGTTGACTCGATTGCCCGTTAAGTTGTTTGAGCTGATCAGTGTACTGATTGAGCGTCGTGGTTGTTTCTTGTTTGACGGCCTCCAAAGTCGTATTGATTTGAGCTATCTGATCAGTGTGTTCCTTGAACATCGCCACCGCTTCGGTTTTCAAGCTTTGCAAATAGCCATTCACTTGACTTGATTGCTTGTTGAGTTGTTTGAGCTGCTCATTGTGCAGATCGAACATCGCAATCGCTTCTTGTTCCAAAGACAATAAAGCCACGTTCACTTGATTGGATTGAGCCTTGACTTCCTCAAACTGCTCTTTTTGCTCACTCAGCATCGCAATCGTTTCTTGTTCCAAAGACAATAAAGCCACGTTCACATGATTGGATTGAGCCTTGACTTCCTCAAACTGCTCTTTTTGCTCATTGAGCTTCGCCGCCGTTTCAGTTTTCAAGCTTTGCAAATCAGCATTGACTTGACTGGATTGCACATTGAGTTGTTCAAACTGCTCAGTGTGCTCATTGAACTTCGCCGCCGTTTCCCCTTTCAAAGCTTGCAACTGATCCTTCAGGCCTTTAAGCGTTTCACTGTGCTGGCGATCCTGTACCACAATCTCATTCAAGCTCGCTTCGAGTTCACTTGATTGATGATTCAGTTTTTCTATCTGCTCACGTTGCCGCTTAACAATCATTGCCATTGCCTTTTCCAAGGTTTCCAAGGCGCTTTCTATTCCACTGGATTGCTTATGCCGTTCAGCAATCCTGTTGTTTTGTTCATCAAATTGCCTATCAACATGCGACAAAATATCTTGTTGCAACCACTTGCCGCCCAAAACAATGAAAATCAAGAGTGCTAAACTCACGATAATCGTAAAAATGTAATTAAACTTATTCACCATATTATAAAACCTATCAGTTATCAGTTATCAGTTATCAGTTATCAGTTATCAGTTATCAGTTATCAAAACCTTGATATCGATTATGTCGGCTAGGCCAACAGATTATCGAACTGTCGTGAGAAGTAAAAGGTTAAAATTATTAACAAATTTAATCAGCGGAACCTTTTTAATTTTCCGTTTCACATCTTATTATATACTCAATCTTACCTCAAAGAAGGGTTCGATCTAAAACCAATCTCACGCAAAGGCGCAAAGGCGCTTCGGTGCCAAGTAGAGACGCACGGCCGTGCGTCTCTACGGCCGTGCGTCTCTACGATCCCATTGTTCATTGATATTGATTAACCCCCTGTTCAACCCACGTCACAGTCGATTTCAACATCTGTTCTAAGCGTTGTCTATTTTCGGCCTCTTGATGGCGATCTTGCTCTGGATGCCATAAATGTAGCACCGGTACCGCAAAACGACCCGTTTTACGCCCTATTCCACTACGCAGCAAACGCACCACTAATTCGGCATCTTCATGCCCCCATCCTTGAAAACACTCATCAAACCCATTGATTTTTAACAGATCGGAACGCCATACGCCCAAATTACACGTCTTAGCCCCTTGCCATTTTTGTCCATCGTGTTTTCTGAAAACGCTATCGGGTAAACGCAGCATAGGCAATAAGCGATTGATATCGCGACGTAAATAAGGTAATAACCAGTGTCGCGTAGGCCATCGCCAAATCTCTGCTTGACGCAGCGCATTTTCAAGTACTTGATTCGTAAACCCTTGACTCAACAAAATACGATTGCCCGCGACAAACACACCCGCTTCAGCCAATTGGCTATGTCTCGCAATAAAATCAGTTTGAGGAATACAATCGCCATCCAAAAAAATCACATACTCAGCCTTCGCTGCTGCTATCGCACGGTTTCTTGCGCCAGCGGCGCGAAAACCCTTATCTTCTTGCCAAACATGTTGTACATAATAAGGTAAATTCGGTTGCAACTGTTTAACCCTTTCAGCGGTATCCGCAGTTGAACCGTCATCGGCAATAATCACTTCAAAATCGGCTACTTTATCAACGCTTGTCAAATGCGCTTGCGCGGCTAAAGCCCGTAATATCAATTCTAAAGCCCCAGGCCAATTATAAGTGGTCACTATCACACTGATTTTTAACATTTTCTTGTAAATACATCAATTTCAAATAACGATAATAAGTCCCTTCCGCATTCGACACCGCTAACATAAAACCTTCGCGCCCATCTAAAAAACCGGCTCGTAATAAGTACGTTCGCACAAATGCCCACAGCCCATGAACAATCGCCTTCGTTAAACTGGCTTGTTGACCTTGAGCATAATGTTGTTGAGCATTCGCTGAAGAATAACGGTTGACTTTTTCAAGCACCTCTTCCAATGAATTAAAAGCATAATGTAATAAAGGCGTTTTCAAAGTACCCACCTTGCCTTGTAAAACCTCAACTTTTTCATGAACCAAATCATCACTAAATCGCGCACTCTCGCGCCGAAATAAACGTATCACATAATCAGGGGCCCAACCACTGTGTTTGATCCAGCGCCCACAATAGCGAGATTGGCGTGGTAAACGAAAAGCCGTCTCCATAGCCTGATTAATAACGTCTTTAATTTCCTGTTGCAATATCGCCGAAATGCGCTCATCAGCATCAAGTGATAATACCCATTTACCCGTAGCCTTGTCTAAGGCCCGATTTTTTTGAGGCCCAAATCCCGGCCAATCGTCGGTGATAAAAATCTTATCCGTATACGAGCGACACAATGCAACCGTATTATCAGTACTGCCAGAATCGACTATAATGATTTCATCACACCACGCACAAGAAGCAAGACAAGCGTTGATATGATGCGCCGCATTGAAAGTGATAATAATGACAGAGATTGAATTTTTCATTTTAAAATCAAGATGTTGGATTTTCAAAGACGCACGGCCGTAGAGACGCACGGCCGTGCGTCTCTAATTTGAAAACGAGAGGTCAAAAAATTGGATACGATATCAATACTAATTGTTGATGATAATAAGAACAATCTTCTGACTTTACACGCACTGATTGACGAATACCTTGATAATGTTCAGGTGATTGAGGCCAATTCAGGCATGGATGCCTTAAATATTATTATGAAAACAAAAGTGGATTTGATTATTCTTGATATTCAAATGCCTCATATGGATGGCTTTGAAACGGCTAAAATGATCCGTTCTTGGAAAAAAATGCAATATATTCCCATTGTCTTTCTAACGGCTGCCTATAAAGCGGAGGAATTTCAGCAACAAGGTTTTGCTGTGGGTGCGGCCGATTATCTCACTAAACCTATTGATACTTCACAATTAATTAATCGAATTAAAACTTATCTGCGTTTTATTGAACAAGAACGCCAGCATAGCAAAGAGTTGGAGCACAAAATTCAGAAACGTACTGCTGAACTGTCACATGCCAATCAGCAATTACAACAAGAAATTAGTGAACATCAGATCACAGAATTGGCTTTACAGCACGCTAAACAAGCTGCTGAACAAGCTCAAGTTGCTGCCGAAAACGCTAACCTTGCTAAAAGTCAGTTTTTAGCCAATATGAGCCATGAACTGCGTACCCCGTTAAATGCCATCATTGGTTACAGTGAAATATTACAGGAAGATATCGAAGATATTGGGCAAAACGATTTTATTCCTGATTTACAAAAAATTAATGCTGCTGGCAACCATTTACTCGGATTGATTAATGATATACTTGATTTATCTAAAATCGAAGCGGGTAAAATGGATTTATTTCCTGAAACGTTTGATCTGGAAATGTTCCTTAA
>JAYQWI020000735.1:0-5838 GCA_035871815.2 Candidatus Parabeggiatoa communis | reverse complement strand
AATCGACTCGCAAAATAACAAGGAACGAAAAACGCTAAGCGAATCTTCAATTGATATAAACTTTTTTTTTTATAAGTATTTTAGAACGACTGATTATTGATATTGTGACTTTTTTTTGAAAGGAAGAAATTTATGCCACTGACTGTGTCTTTCGGAGAAGTATTAGAGGCAACCGATAAATTGTCTTTAGATGAACAACATACCTTAATTGAAATTTTGCAGCAGCGCATGAGAGAAAGACGGCGGGCTATAATCGCTAAAAATATTCAAGCCGCTAGGAAAGAATTTCAACAAGGAGACTGTCAACCAGCAACGCCTCGTGAAATAATGAAGGATATTTAAGAAAATTGAAATTGAAGAAATACTGGAAGAAGAACTCCATTTAAAAGCGTCCCTCAATCAGGAAATGAAAAATGGAAAAATTAGTCAATATTCACATAGAAAAACTACCTGAAGGCTTTTACTTAGCCACTTCAGATGAGATACCCGGTTTAGTTGCACAAGGACGTACTCTTGCTGAAACATTAGAAATTGCGCGTGATGTGGCTCGAAAACTAATCGAAGCTCGTATTGAAAAAGAAAATAGAGTGTCATTAGAACCCATTCCCAATGTGTTTGATTATCCATTAGTTGTGGGGTACTAAACGATGGGAAGATTAACCGGTTTTCGTTATAAATAAATTGTCAAACGACTAAAAAATTTTGGTTTTAGATTTGATCGTCAAGCAGCAGGTAGCCACGAAATTTGGTTTAATCTAACAACAGTGCGTTATACAACTATCCCCAATCATCCAGGTGATATGCCGGAAGGAACATTACGTGCCATTTTAAAGCAAGCTGGCATTAATCCTAATGACTTTCTAAATAGTTAGAATTGTAGAAACGAATTTTTGTCTGAATCAGGATTTTCAGAATGAGTTAGAATTGTAGAAACAAATTTTTGTCTGAATCAAAATTTGCAGACTTATAGAATTTTCAGAATGGTGTTGAAACTAAAGGGTTTTATTCTGAAAATTCTCAAATTCTGAAAATTCTGATTCAGACGATTAAAGGATAGACAGAATTGCAGATTATAATCCTGTTAATCTTTAAATCAGTGTAATCTTGTTAAAAACTAATGAGTTAATTCGTTTATTCAGCGCCGCACAGTGACTGCGTTTCCAAAATTTGTTCTACTAAAGGAAAAACCATGAACCGAAAAGTCAGTATTGTTATTGAGAAAGATGAAAATGGCTATTATGCCTATTGCCCTGAACTACCCGGTTGCCAAACTCAAGGCGATACGTTTGAAGAAATCAACGCCAATATCAAAGAAGCCGTTGAACTTTATATCGAAACACTCTCGCTAGAGGAAGTTGAACCGTATTTGAGCCGAGAAATTTATACGACAGCGATGGAGGTATCCTTTGCCTAAGTTACCACAACTCACCGCACAACAAGCAGCTGCCTTGCTTTTGCAAGGTGGTTTCGTTCATATTCGTAGCAAGGGCAGCCATAGAATCTATGTGAAAAGTAATCGGCGCGTTGTTATCCCCTTTCATGCCGGAAAAACCTTACACCCAAAAATTGTCAAACAAGTGTTAGAGGCATTGGAATAATTAATATTTTTCAAAACAATGAGTTAATCCGTTTATTGTTCTCCACACAGCGAAGTTATTGCGTTTCCCAAATCCTCTGTACTCAATGTCGTTATTTGGAATATCCATTTATGATTAAACAAGAATTGCTATCAAGAATTACCAAAAACCACCAAGTTATGTTAGGTAAACCCACCATTCGAGGAATGAGAATTACCTTAGAACACATTTTATTTAAAATGTTAGACACTGATATTATTCGTCTTGCCGTGAAAGAAAATCGAATGGTTATCACGATGGACAAAGATTTTGGTGAATTGGTGTATCACTGTGGCATGGATCATTGTGGGGTATTATTGCTCCGATTAGAAGAGGCCACTGGCGCGGAAAAAGTACAAGTAGTGGATGATATTTTAGCCCATTATTCGACAAAAATTAACCATTGTTTCTGCGTCTTTCAACATGACAAGCTGAGAATTAAAAGGGCCGTTCATTAATTAAATTAATAGAGTTAGGTAGAGTCGGCAAGAATGCCTCCTGACGTGCTTGAGTCAATCTGAAGATTGTTTATACCAAACTGACACCACTTACAAAGAAGAACTATATTCACTATTAACACTCAATTTTAAACCTTTAAAAAAGCTCAAATTATGACGGTGTAAAGTATAAACGAATTGGATGGATGGTGTTGTGATTGAGTTCATCCTTTGATTCTGTGAATCTGTTGTACTCTATTCAACAATCACTCTTAATACCGAATTTAACATGTTATTTAAATCAAGAAAATCAAGATTGATGATTTTAGGTTTAACGCTACTTTGCTTAACCTTGTTAGATGTTCAAGCTGATGAATGGTCAGGTTATTTCGCGGGTGAAATGCGGTATTTTCCTGAATCCCCCCTGTCGGCTGTTCAATATCAAGATATCAATTTATCCCTTTCTGCACAACCTGAGTACCATCATAAATGGGATGATGGCTATCAAACTTTTACTTTTGTTCCTTTTGTGCGTCTTGATCAGCATGATCAAGAACGGACTCATTTTGATATTCGTGAACTCACTTGGTTGAAAGCAACGCAAAACTGGGAATTACGGCTAGGTATTCGCAAGCTATTCTGGGGAGTGACTGAATCTCAGCATTTAGTCGATATTATTAACCAGACGGATTGGATCGAACATCCTGATACAGAGGATAAATTAGGCCAGCAGATGATCAATCTGGCCTTGATTCAAAACTGGGGAACAGTGGATTTATTCATTTTCCCCGGTTTTCGTGAAAGGACTTTCCCAGGCCATAAAGGCCGTTTACTGTCTTTTGGTATCCCCATAGAGACTGATCAGACGCGCTATGAATCGAGTGCTAAACAGAAACATGTCGATTGGGCAGTACGTTGGTCACACACCCTGGGTGATTGGGATATTGGCCTCTCCCATTTTTCAGGTACTGGCCGCGAACCCCGCTTACTTCCAAGCCTAGATGGCGCTGGTCGATTTGTCTTAATACCCTACTATGAACAAATTAATCAAACAGGCCTAGATTTACAGTTCACTCAAGACGATATGTTGTGGAAGCTTGAAATGATTTCGCGCCAAGAGCAGACAGGCCGTTTCACAGCCTTCACAGGTGGTTTGGAATATACTTTTGTGGGCGTTTTTGAAACGGATGCAAATATCGGATTGGTGACAGAATATCTATTTGATGATCGCTTTGAAAATGCGCCTACTCCTTTTGAGAATGATATGATGTTAGGCCTGCGTTTGACGCTCAACGATGTCCAAAGCAGTGAACTGTTAGCGGGGAGTATTTTTGATCTGGAAAGCCAGGCGCGTTTTTTTCTTGTTGAAGCCAGTCGCCGCTTAGGTGATAACTGGAAATTGAGTTTAGATGCTTACATCTATTCCAATATGCCTGTCGAGGATCCCGCTTATGGTTTCCGCCATGAGGATTTTGTACAGTTAGAATTAGCCTGGTACTTTTAAATCAATTCACAATAGAGGAGTTCAGGCGATGCGGATTTAAACCAGTAACGAGAAGGATTGTATCTAATAAGGGATTTAAACTGGGTGGCCCACGCTCCAATCCTTTATGATATACAATCCTTGTCGTTATTTATTTTTGTGCGCAAAAACGTCTTAAGTGAAATCCTGTTGATCATTCTAGGTATTTGCTGTCCTTTGGATCGCTCATGGGCAAACCCATCAGGGACGATAGCCCAAGCAAACGCGCCGCAGCTAACAATTCAGCAGATGCCTCTACCCAACCTACCGTTACCGTCGGGCTGTTGACAAAAGCGAATAAGAGTTGCAAAGCCGCAGTATCTATTCGTTCAACTTCAATCCCCTCTAATTGAACTCTAAAACCTTGATATTGTAAAAATTTTTCTTTTAAATCCATTAATTGAACTAATGTCAAGCTGGGTTCCAAAGACACCTTGACCCATTCACTTTTCAAAGAAGTCAGTGGATTGTCAGAGGACAATTCTTCGCAAAGGCTGTTTTCAACGACAGGTTCACTTGTCGAAGATTCTGCCTGTTCATGACTTGTGTTAGTTTGCGATAAGTTTTCTTCGTCAGTCATCATTGTCAGTTATGCCATTATCAGTTATCAAAGTATTTTAATAGCCATTTTTTTACTTATTCGACAAAAACGTTCGTTATAACAATACTTGCCCTCATATATTGATAGTACAACGGATGATCGAGCAAAGCTTATATCCGAAGTTTTTTGACTCTGTGCTGTGCTAAATAAACTGATTATCACGATTTTTGGGGTTCGCCCTTTGTATTGAGGCAAAATCCTCATCATTTCGATTATCCCCCAAAATCTGTTAGAATCAAGCATTATTTAAAGCTTTTCGTTTAGCTGCGCACTGTTCTGAAAAACATTACACCCGTAAAAATAGGGGGTTATTTGTTAGCCGTGAAAAAAGGGTATGATGTCATTGTTGAAAGCGATGATGATGCCTAAGCCAGATTTCTGGAATCAAAGAATCCGAACCCAAAAAGTGAACATGATAACAGATAATCAGTGGATTAATGTTTATCGACTATGAAATTGATATATTTAATTCAATCCGATACTGGAAAAGTCCATTATGCCATCAGTTAAACCACATACTCAAATTTTACCGCCCAACGGTTGGGGAGAATTTCCATTACGGGAACTATGGGCATATCGGGAATTGCTCTGGTTTTTGACCATACGGGATATTAAAGCGCGCTACCGACAAATGGCACTTGGACCATTATGGGTTTTACTCAATCCAATAGTTCACATGATCGTTTTTAGCGTTATATTCGGTGGTTTGGCACAACTGCCTTCGGATGGTTTGCCTTATCCATTATTCACTTATACCGCTTTATTACCTTGGAATTATTTTTTAGGATCGGCTAATGGTTCAGTCGGTAGCTTGGTTCATCAGCTCGGGCTGATTTCAAAAGTTTACTTTCCGCGCCTCATTATACCTATTTCCGCACTATTCGGTGGTTTGATAGATTTGATGATTGCCTTTCTCGTGTTAATTGCCATGATGATATATTATGGTATCATGCCTTCGTGGAATATATGGGTATTACCATTTTATGTACTCTTCGCCAGTGCTACCGCTTTAGGTATTAGCTTGTGGTGTGCCGCTATCGTGGTACGTTTTAGAGATATTAAAGATATCATTTCGTATGGTTTGAGCATTTTAATGTATGCGACTCCCGTCGCCTATAGTGCTTCTTTAGTACCAGAACGTTGGTTATGGCTTTATCAATTAAATCCTATGTATTGGGTGATTGAAGGCTGGCGTTGGGGATTATTGGGTAGCGGGCAAGCACCGCAACCGTTTATGTTGGTTTCTGTCGTCATGGTGATTATCTTATTGATTTCTGGCATCTGGATATTTCACCGTGAAGAGCGCACGATTGTGGATTGGTTATAGTTGTATAATATCTACATTTTGGAACAATCGTTCCCTTTCCATTATAGCGTCTCTTACTGAACTATTAGAAAATGATTTAATCTTAATAGAGGTACTTAATGAAACATTTCAAATTCCCTGAAGGTCTAAACCATACTCAACAACAAGAACCCACACATAGGCTAAAAGTTGAATGGACTTACAACTCCAATGCTCTGGAAGGTAATACCATTAGCCTTGGTGATACTCAGTTCATCATTGAGTATGGTTTGACCATCAAAGGACAGTCCATTCAGGAACACAACGAAGTTATTGGTCATGCCCGTGCCATTGAGCTGGTTTACGATCTGCTGGAC
>JAYQWI020000734.1:0-2111 GCA_035871815.2 Candidatus Parabeggiatoa communis | reverse complement strand
CCAAAGAATTTACCATTCACATTCTTACCCCCGCTGCCAAAGCCTACCCAAATGCCCTGCTTCCCATCTTTTTGAATAGACAAGATTCTACAAAGTTGAGGGCCAGAATCATCTCTCTCAATGACTTTCAAATCCCCTTCGGCTCGAATATGAACGAGGCAGTTGCCGGGATCCTCGACACCTTCGGGTCTAAATGTGGCATCACCCCCCAATCCGACCCATACGCCGCCATCACCATCAGCATGAAGTGATCTAATCCATTTGTTAGGCATGTCAGAATTTTTAAAATGGAATTGTCTTGTCGTATCAGCGTTGATCTGAAGCTCAAAATTGAATGGTGTTTTCGTGTTATCAGCCTTGATGTGAAGTACGACACGACCAAGGCCTACCCAAATACCGCCCTTATCATCAGGTTGAATAGCTTTAACGTGTATATCAGGTATTCCCTCTAAGATTCTGCCCTGAAGATTGTCAGCCGCTAACTTAAATAAACCAAAATTAGTGCCTGCCCAAATCTCCTCCCCAGCATCAAGAAAAGAATAAACTCTTAAATCAGAGTCTTTTGTGTTAAAAAGGGCTTGGTTATCATCATTGAACTTATTGAACCTATGGAACACCCCCTTTTCGGTTCCAAGCCAAACACCCTCTGCATTATCAGATTCAATCGCGAATACCGTACTGAAATCCTCTGAATGGAAGGATTCAAATTTTTTATCGGCCTTATCCCAACTCGCCCAACCGTTATCAGTTCCAACCCAAATGCCCGCTTGACTAGAGGAGAGCACTTGAATATCGTTACTCGGGAGATTCGATTTGTCACCAAAATGCTTTGTTCCAAGCAATGTCAAGCTATTCTCATCAGATTTCAGGTGAGCAATTCCTTTAGACGTGCCTAACCATAGCCCCCCATTACCATCAGATTCAATAGCCGTTATCTGATTACTGGGTAGTTCGGAATTGTCTACACTGTAAATCTGCCCTATTGTCCCCGCTTGGAACTGAACTAAGCCCTTATCCGTTCCTAACCAAATTCCCCCCTTTCCATCATATTGAATGGCAGAAATTTCATGACTGGGTAATTTGGAATGGTCTACATTCGACCAAGTATTACTCTCTGGATGAAAATGAGCTAAGCCCTCTTCAGTCCCTACCCAAAGACCATTATTACCATCAGATTCTAGCGATAATACCGTATTATCTGGCAGTTGAGAATTTTCGGTATTAAAAACGGTCCAACCCTTCTTCCCATCAAAGTGAATCAAGCCCCTATGGTTTCCCATCCAAATACCATTTTTATCATCGGAAAGTAAACAATAGGCATAATTTTTCAGACCAGAATCGTCTTCTTTAAAAATATCCCAGTTACCGTCAGCATCAAGATGAGCTAAGTCATCAACGGTGCCATACTGGGTGCCTATCCATACACCGCCTTTGCCATCCGCAAGAAGCGATTTAATGAGATCGTTTGGTAAATAAGAGTTTTTTGTGGTAAAAGTTTGCTTTACTTTGCCATCCGCATCAACATGGGCTAAACCGTCAGCCGTGCCTACCCACAACCCGCCTTTGTTATCGTTCACAATGGCTTGAATCTCGTTACTTGGAAAACCATTTGAACTGAGAAAGAATCTTTTCGATTCTCCTGTTGTTGCGTCGCGTTTTTCAAGTCCACCCTCGCTTCCCACCCAAAGGGTCGCCTTATCTTTCGATAAAGCCAAGGCATTAACCGAATCACGATTTGTAAAGACTTGCCAGTTCGCATTTTCAACAGAAGCCTTAATTTGTATCTTAAGAGTAGCAACATTCCCCTCTGCGTCCATAACCATCACCCCATCCCAACCTGCTTGAGGGGGCGCAGTATAGATCACCATTGTGCTGTTGCCTTCAATCCAACCTTTTTGGGCTGTCCAGGTCAGAGCACCTACAGTGCCTGAGACTGAGAGTGCGATCTTGCCTTCCTTCTCCACAACCTGTTCAGCAGACGTGAAGGTGATTTCTGCCCTGAGCTGAAAACTGGCCAGTAGGCAAATTATCAGCCAAAACAGTTTCATTTTGCGATAAATATAAATAGACATAAGCGTCTCCTTTAATGATAGTACAACAGATTGAGTACA
>JAYQWI020000733.1:0-3472 GCA_035871815.2 Candidatus Parabeggiatoa communis | reverse complement strand
TGATAACTTAATCTTAGGTTCTGACTATCCCCACATGGATCATGAACCGACTATTGTGAAGGATACAGTGGCACTTGAGGATAAGCTTTCCAAACAAACCGTGCAAAAGATACTTTGGGATAACCCGGCACGTTTTTATGGCCTGAACTGATGATGAATGAAACACAGGCTTTTGTACTGTCTTTCAATGAAGGTATCTCGCTGACTTCGCCATCCGCAGAGGCTCGTGCCTTTCTTGGATGTTAAACCTATCTGGAAGGCACGAATAACTCTGTTAAAGAGAGTACATTGTTTGTTGAACTGATGAACAAAAATAGCTTAAGATGTATAGATGTTCATAAAAATAATTTAAACTGAACAATCAGCGAGAATCAGTCTGATCATAACAATCAGCGTTCTATTTGATTAGTTTTTAGGTTAAAAAACAGATTTATGAGAGGATAGCAAAAATTAATGAGATCTCATTGATTTTGATTTGATTAATTTTATAAATCAATTTTATCAAAGCACCCACTTATAAAAAATCCCTCTCTCTATTAATTAAAAGGATTAATTGTTAAAAAGCACGCTCATTGAAGCTTGGTCAAAAAATGACTCCAGTGCCAAACCTTGAGTACTCAATCATTTTTCTGTTAATTTTTAAGTAGATAAACGCCAAGCTCCGAAAAAAGGCTTTTGATAGATTGACTGTCTTGCGGCAAGATGATAAAGTGCTTTTCCCTAATCGCTATAGGGATTAAATTAATTAAAGTGAACACTGGTGGTTTGATACTTTTTAGGTGTTCAGGAGTTCATGAATTTAGACAAATGACTTCTAACCATACAAAATCTTAGACCGATGTGTATCCACTTATATTGACATGGCAAAAAATGTTCTGTTTTCGACTAACTCAACCCTGTCATAAATTTTGTTCTTGTTAAATGGGTCGTGTTGCAATGTGGGTGATGAAAGTAATAGATTTTAAATAGAATGTTTATGATGTTAATTATGATGATTGATCTGCGCTGATTTATAAGTTAACCTAATCATTGTCAATCATGATTATCAGTCAAATCAGCGTTCTATCATATCACCCACATTGCATGACGACCTGTTATTTAACTCACTTCATCTACTTAACATTATGAGGTATAATTATGTTGCAAAAAGAATATTTAAATGACTCTCAATGGGGACAAGTTGTTGCTAAAGTACATAGCGACTCTTCTTTTAAACAAGCTTTTGAGTTAGACCCGCGCCAAGCCGTGGAAGACAATAAGGCTCTTTTTGGAATTGAAGATATGACGGGTATTTCTGTCCTCCAGATTCCAGAGATATCAGGTGATACCTCAAATATCCAAGCCGTTGGTGGCGGTAAAGGTATATCAATGGGCAGCATCATTTTCGCCTGTGCTTGTTGATGATGAAGTAGTCTACAAACGGGTGTGACCTTTACTTGATGTAGAGCAAAATTTCATATCAATTATTTATTAATCAATATGTTATATTTACAATGTCCAGAAAATATTCTAGTGCAGGAAAGCGGAAATATCCAGACCACCCAGCCACTCAGCCAACAGCTAAAGCAGTTGTCTAAAAGCTCAAGTCAGGTGGTGGTGACTAACCTGCTGCCCGTTTTTGCTAAAACGGGCAGCTTTAAATGGATTTGTACTTTCAAAAAAGCGCAAATTATAACAGTGAATAATAATAACGGTGAATCGTATATCACAATTTAGTTATGAAAAATGAGGCTAAAAATACGATTGTGTGGATGTAGTTGGCTGGGTGGTCTGATCATTTCCGAATTAAATAGCTTATTGATTATTAAAGATAATTGAAACTTACCTCAAATGGAGGTCACACTCTTTTGAGAGGGCTGTTCTTCCGATGTTGGCAAAACAGCAGGTCATGATGAATTGCTGAAAATTCTATAAATGGGGTTAATTCTGATTCAGACCCATATTGATTATTGAATCGTGCTATTTCCAACTGTCTTTTGATAATCTAATCTACAAAATGTTGTCACATTTCACTTTAATCCACTTAACCTTATGAGGTATCAATTATGCCAAAAAAAGAACCCACATACTTAAGCAACTTTCAATGGGGACAGATATTTGCCAAAGCCTGGACAGACCCTGCTTTTAAAAAGGCTTTTGAGTTAAATCCGCGTCAAGCTGTAGAAGACAATAAGGCGCTTTTCGGTATTACAGATATGACAGGTATTTCTATCCTCCAACTTCCAGACAATCCTGGTGATATTCCCGATATCCAAGCTGTTGCTGACGGTAAAGTCAAGTTAATGGCCACACCTCTAGTCTGTGCTTGTTGATGATGAGGGTAGTGTACCAACACCAACTGGTAGGAATGGAAGCACCAAATTTGATCAAGTCAACTTTGAAATCTATATTGAACGCGGTTATAAATTAAACATTTTCAAGAGTAACCGAGTTTTTGGAAAAAATCAATCAGTGTTTCTATAAAATCCAATTGATTCCCGTGTGAGGTCTCACTTTCCTTTATCTAGTTGGTTTTTATTTTCGTTTGTTGTTTACCATTTTACCCTAGTGCCGGAAAGCATAAGTTTCCATACCACAAACAATTCAAAGTAATCCGATTTTTTGGATTTTAGTCAATTGTTTGCTGGGCGAAGATTTCCACTTTTCGGCACGAACAAACACTTGTGTACCAATACGAAAATGATTTCCGATAAGAAAGGGGTAAAATGAGAGGGCGAACCGAAGTGTTCGCCCCTACATCGTTGTATTGAATCTCAATAGGATAGACTTGTCCCGAAAAATTCTATACTTCCGATGTTTGCGAAACAGAAGTTCATGATAAGAATTGCTGAAAATTCTTTGTTAATTTACTTTAATCTACATAATGTTATGAGGTATAATTATGGCACAACCAACATACTTAAGCGAGTATCAATGGGGACAAGTAGCTGCTAAAGTACAGAGCGACCCCTCTTTTAGAGAGGCTTTTGAGTTAGATCCGCGTCAAACCGTAGAAAACAATAAGGCTCTTTTCGGAATTACAGATATGACTGGTATTTCTGTCTTCCATCTTCCAGAAAATCCAGGTGATATTCCCGATATCCAAGCTGTTTCTGAGGGTAAAGCCAAGTTAATGGCTACACCTCTAGCCTGTGTTTGTTGATGATGAGGGGTTAGCGTATAGTAATTGATTTGTTAATAATCAATTCTAACAAAAGTTAATCGTTTTGAATGGCTTATGGAAGAATATTGTGTTGTTAACATAATAACTTATTGACAAATTGACCTCTTCATAATTTGCAATAGAACGTTTCTATCGTATTCCAGATAAATACGTTGGTCTATGCTATAAGGAAGTTCCAAAAAAATAAATCCCAAAAGGCAATTCAAGCCGGTTTGTTTAATTTATCTCATTCTCTGCGGCTCTGCGGCTCTGCGTGAGCCGACAGTTTGTTACAAATAATTTGTGTGCATAAAATATCACTCTGTGCAA
>JAYQWI020000732.1:0-8495 GCA_035871815.2 Candidatus Parabeggiatoa communis | reverse complement strand
GCTAGAAATAGCAGAATAGCTGTCTACAATACCCACCGGGCTGATGGTACACGTTGACAAAATAGCATCCAGTGTTTTCTCAGAATCAATCACTAATTCTAACTGTTCATCAACTAACAGGGTTAAAGTGGCGGGTAAGGTTGTTAAAATGGGTGGGTTAATGTTGCCCTGAAAAACCGTTGTTGCAAAAGCGAGTGTTGATTGTTGAGTAAACATTAAATTACTTAAATCAGCTTCTGCTTGATTATAGATCGCGTAAAAGTTGTAAGTGCCGTTTATGCCGGGAGGCACGTCAAAATATAACAGGTGATAGATGAGATCGATATCCACTAATTCGTTACCCGCGATACCGCGCCTATAAGCTTGCGCTTTTAAGCTAAAGGGTTGCAGGGGTAATTCAGTCATGTAATGAAAGACGTGATCGGCATCTTCAATGGCAACCCATAAATCAACTCGCTCAGCGCGAGGCGCAGTTTGTAGATGTTCTACCAAATCCAGCTTAATCAGTTCACCGACATGATAAGCGGGTTTCAGTCCAACAAATTCTAAATTCGCTTTTGGGGTGGGCGGTATCAAGTTGAAAGTCGCTGTCACCGTTTGCGCTTGATTCATGATCACTTGACAAATCGTCTTTGTGCCTGAACAGGCCCCTGTCCATCCTGCAAAAATCGCATCAGTCGCTGGGGTTGCTGTTAATGTAACTTGTTGATTTTCTACATATTGTCCATTGCAAAGGGTGCCGCAATCTATAGCGTCACCTGTCACCGTGCCCGTTCCAGTGCCGTCTTTAGTGAGGGTTAAGGGGTAGGTTGTCACTGTGGGAATCTGATCAAATGTGGCCGTGACATTTTGCGCTTCTGTCATACGGACAATACAGGTTTCAGAACCAGAACAAGCGCCTCCCCAACCGACAAAGAGGGCATCTGCTGCCGGGGTTGCCGTTAAGCTGATTTCGCTGTTTTCAAAATACTGCTCGCTGCAATCCTCACCACAATCAATGCCTTCACCTGTCACGCTACCTGTACCACTACCCGCTTGAGTGACGGTTAAAGTATATTGGGGAATGGTGGATATCAGATCAAAGGTTGCGGTGACATTTTGTCCTTCAGTCAGGGTGATTTGGCAAGAACCCGCGCCTTCGCAAGCACCACTCCAACTCACAAAAATAGCCTCTGCTGCTGGTGTCGCGGTTAATGTGACTACTGTATTTTCAAGATACTGTTCGCTGCAATCACTACCACAATCAATGCCATCCCCCGTCACGGTACCTGTACCACTACCGGCTTGATTGACGGTTAAAGTATACTGGGTGGTTGTGGATATCAGATCAAAGGTTGCCGTCACATTTTGCGCTTCACTCAGGGTGATTTGGCAAGAGGCCGTGCCTGAACAGGCACCACTCCATGCCGCAAAAGTAGATTCATCGGCCGGTGTCGCGGTTAATATGACGACCGTGTTTTCAGGATACGCCTCGCTGCAATCACTACCACAATCAATGCCTGCACCTGTCACGCTACCTGTACCGCTACCGTCTTTGCTCACCGTTAAGCTATAGTCACTGCCTTTCACATTAAAGGTTGCCGTAACGGCTTGTGCTTCAGTCATCAAAACCACACAAGTCTCCGTCGTGCCAGAACAAGCGCCACCCCAACCTGCAAAAGTAGACGCCTCGGCCGGCGTTGCGGTTAAGGTGACTTCAGTGTTTTCAGGATAGTCCTCGCTACAATCACTGCCACAATCAATCCCAACAGCCGTCACACTGCCGCTCCCCGTACCGTCTTGACTAATACTCAGAAGCTGCGGTAACACTTTTTCAGGTTCAGTACAAACGGGATATTCTGTTTCCTCGGAACAAATGGGATATTGTTCAACATCAAATTCAAAACCGCTGTAACTCTGCGTGCTATCCCGACAAAGTTGATTGCCACTGATACTGATGACTAAACCCTCATTTCTTAAAGGCGGAATCGGGCCAGTCAGTTCATTTTGACTGAGATCAAGCTGCTTTAAACGCTTTAATGCACTTAAATCGGGTATCGGCCCACAAAGTTGATTGGCATAAAGTGACATGTTTTCCAAATTGATCAGGGCACTTAAATCAGGAATGGAGCCAGTCAAGCGATTATTTCTAAAATTCACTTTCTTTAAGTGAGTTAATTTTGAGAAATCTGGAAAAAACCCGGTGAGTTTATTTTGATAGAGATTGAGTTCTTCTAAATTCGTCAAAGCACTTAAATCAGATAATGGGCCACTCAATCTATTGTTAGAGAGATTCAATGCGATAACATTACCCTTATCATCCGTGACAACGTTGGCAAAATCGCGTGGTTCATTAGTCGTTTGCCAACCCGCCTTGTTTTTCCAATTAGGGCCATCAGTACTGTCATAAAGTGCTAACAGCGTTTCACACTGTTCAACAGGCATTAAAGAAACGCGTTCACAATTTTCCCCTTTTGCATCGCAAGTGACGGCATTGCAATCTGTTTCAGCAGAAACAATTGGTATAAAGCCCAGCGTGATGCCGATAAACCCGACACCGGCAAAACGGCTCAAGAATAGTGCTGGGTGAAAGTGTTTTAAAGAGAGGATAAAAAACAGCCATAAGAAGAGTAGAGAAAAGTACAACATCATTTAAATCCCTCATTGTCAGTTTCCGTACAGGCGGAGTAAGTACTGAACCACAAATAAACCGGTATTTTACCGCAAAGGGCAACCACAAGGGATTGCCCCTACGCACCGGAAAATTTAGGGTTCAATACTTAAGGAGCTTCGCTCGTTCAACTTGAGTCTAGGTCTACGTTTCCACTTTTCAAAAAATGACAAACTCGTTCTAAATCGGCTTGTGTATCAACCGAGATAGGATAATGGGCAGTCATCAAAGTCAAAATACGTTTACCGGCTTGCAGGAAGCGTAATTGTTCTAACTTTTCGGCTTCCTCTAAAGGGCTTGTCGGAAACGAGTGATAGGCTTCAAGCACTTCCCGTCGATAAGCATAAATTCCAATGTGTCCAAAAAAAGGGGTCGATTTTGACCAATTTTCTGGCTTTTCATCGCGCAGGTAGGGAATCGGGTGACGCGAAAAATAAAGCGCATAACCATCATGTTGCCGAGTGACTTTGACCAGGTTTGGATCAAAAATCTTATCGTCTTCGATAGGACAAACCGGGGTAATGATATCGGGTAAGGGTGTCGTTTTTTGAAAACCGTCAATTAATTGATCGATAATGGCCGGTTCGATAAGCGGCAGATCGCCTTGTACGTTGACGATAATATCACCCTCTAACTGTTCTAAAATCGACACGATGCGCTCTGTTCCAGAAGCACAGTTTGAGTCTGTCATCCACACTTTCCCTCCCCAACTTTGCACGACTTCTGCCACTTTTTCAGAATCGGTGGCAATATGCACTTCACTTGCCCTTGAAGCTTGTAGACAGCGGTGATAAACATGCCAAAGCATGGGATAACCTCCTATATCAGCCAGTACTTTGTTAGGTAAGCGTGAGGAGGCAAGACGGGCCGGAATGACGACAATGGCTTTTAAATTATTCATTTTTTTAAAGGGTTAATGCGCAAACTTTAGTTTGCTGATTATTTCGCAAACTAAAGTTTGCACTCCAGATTAATGCAAACTAAAGTTGGAACGACAATTTGGCCTTTAATGCCCCCCTTCCAAATTCAACCCAACCACGCCAATAATAATTAAACTCAACGAAATGACTTTGATCAAGGTGGCGGGTTCTTTAAACCATAAGATACCGACAATCGCAATAAATGCGGTGCCTAATCCCGACCACACTGCGTAAGCTATACCGACATCTATTGTTTTCAGTGCCAGGGCTAATAAACTGAGACCCACCATGTAAAAACTCAGCATGGCGATTATTGGCCCTATTTTGGTAAACCCGTCTGACAGTTTCATTGAAATCGTGCCAGATGCTTCTAGTATGATTGCGATAATCAAGTAAATCCAACTAATTGTGTTTAAATCATCAAAATCCACTATTCTGATTCCTCTTCTGTTTCAGCTTCGTTTCCTGTTTCAGATTCCTCTTCGTTTCCTAAATCCACAATTCGTTCTAGGCCTACCAGTTGCTCTTGTTCTTTTAAACGAATCAAGTTGACACCTTGCGTATTGCGGCTGACAATCGAAATACCCGTGACCGGGGTGCGGACTAGCGTACCACGATTACTGATTAACATAATGTCATCGTCATCTTCAACTTGTACTGCGCCAATCACTTTACCATTACGTTCAGAGGTTTTAATGGCGATAACCCCCTTGCCGCCTCGTCCTTTTGCGGGGTAATCATCAATAGGAGTCCGTTTGCCAAAACCGTTTACTGTTGCTGTGAGTATTGTACCCCCAATACGAGTGATAATCAGAGAGATGACTTGATCGTCATCGACCAGTCTGATGCCACGTACACCACGAGCGGTTCGACTGATAATACGAACACGGCTTTCATTGAAGCGCATCGCTTTACCATTTTTGCTAAATAGCATGACATCACGTTCTCCATCGGTAATCTCTACCCCGATTAATTGATCCTCGTCATCTAAATTAATCGCAATAATACCATTCGAGCGAGGACGAGAAAATTCGATCAGCGGCGTTTTTTTCACTGTCCCTTTAGCGGTTGCCATGAAAACAAATTGCGTGTCGCTAAATTCACGTATTGGTAAGATGGCATTTATCCGTTCTTTTTCTTCTAGCCGCAACAAATTGACAATGGGTTTACCCCGTGAAATGCGACTGGCTTGGGGTAATTGGTATACCTTTAACCAATAAACCTTACCGAAGCTGGTAAAACATAAAATGGTATCATGGGTGCTGGCGATAAAGAGCTTATCGATAAAATCTTCTTCTTTCATTTGTGTGGCCGATTTACCTTTGCCACCGCGTTTTTGAGGCTCGTAACCAGTCACCACCTGCGCTTTAACATACCCTTCATGAGACAGCGTGACGACCACATCTTCTTCCGTGATTAAATCTTCCATACTCAATTCGCTCGCGTCTTGAATAATTTCAGTCCGTCGATCATCACCATATTCCTCAAGCACGACTAACAATTCAGCGCGTATGACTTGCATCAAGCGATTGCTATCATTGATAATGTCTAACAATTCATGAATTTGGACTAATAAGATTTTAAATTCGGCCAAAATTTTGTTTTGTTCCAAGCCCGTTAAACGGTGCAAACGTAATTCTAAAATCGCTTGCACTTGAGCATCAGATAAAGCATAGCCTGTTTCAGTAAAACCAAATTCAGAAGACAGATCCTCAGGCCGTGAGATTTCAGCTTCTTGTAATAGTTCAGATACGACTCCCGGTTTCCAAACTTGTTCGGATAAGCTCTGTCGTGCCTCCTGTGGTGTTTTAGCCGCTTTAATGAACGTAATGATAACATCAATGTTTGTTAATGCAACCGCTAAACCTTCTAAAACATGTGCCTTATTTCTGGCTTTGCGTAATTCAAAAACGGTGCGCCGCGTTACGACTTCTTGCCGGTGACGAATAAAAAATTCAATCAATTCTTTCAGATTCAGTAAACGGGGTTGCCCATCGACTAAGGCCACCGTATTGATACCAAATACGGCTTGCATTTGCGTATGTTGAAAGAGATTATTCAGCACAACATCAGCGATTTCACCGCGCCGCAATTCAACAACGACGCGAATCCCGTCTTTATCGGATTCATCGCGTAATGCGGTGATACCTTCGATCTTTTTCTCTTTGACCAGCTCAGCAATTTTCTCAATTAAACGGGCTTTATTAACCTGATAAGGTAGCTCTGTGGCAATAATTTTTTGTTTGCCGTTTTCTTCCTGTTCAATTTCTGTACGAGCGCGAATATAAACACGCCCCCGCCCAGTACGATATCCTTCCAAAATCCCTTTTGCGCCATAAATCACGGCTGCGGTAGGAAAATCAGGGCCGGGAATCAGTTTCATCAAGTCGTCAATGGTTAAACTGGGATCATCAATCAAGGCAACACAGGCATTGATCACCTCACGCAGATTATGAGGCGGAATATTGGTTGCCATACCAACCGCAATGCCGCTAGAACCATTGATCAATAAATTAGGAATGCGCGTCGGGAAAACGGTTGGTTCCGATTCAGATTCATCATAATTCGGAATAAAATCGACGGTTTCCTTGTCAATATCATGCAGCATTTCATGGGCAATTTTAGCCATGCGAATTTCAGTGTAACGCATGGCGGCTGGTCGATCCGCATCAATTGAGCCAAAATTGCCTTGCCCATCAACCAACATATAACGCAAAGAAAAGGGTTGGGCCATGCGAACGATAGTGTCATACACGGCTGTATCACCGTGAGGATGGAAACGCCCAAGCACTTCACCGACAATTCTTGCGGATTTTTTATAAGGTTTATTCCAAGCATTACCCAGTTCATTCATGGCGTATAATGAACGTCGATGTACGGGTTTCAGTCCATCCCGCACATCCGGCAAGGCCCTACCGACAATCACGCTCATTGCGTAATCTAGGTAGGATTTTTTCATTTCATTTTCAATACTAATAGGCTGGATTTCTTTGGCAAATTGAACCATTTAATTTTCTGTTTCCTGAGGTCAATGGTAATCTAAAAAAAAGGGGGTAATTATATCACAAAAACGCTATTCAGTTATGAGTGCCACGCAAAAATTTTTGCACAACATTTTAGGGCGTTCGCCCTTTTTAAAATAAGGGTTTTAAAAGCTATAGAACGCTGATTTAAAAGGATGAGTATCAATTTCCGTTATCAGTGTTCTATCATCTCAGCCAAATGGCATCACGACTCAAAATTCATGCTTTTTAATTCATGCTTTTTTTTAAAGAAATTATCGCCATTTTAATTATCAATTATTTTTTCTAAACAAACAATTCTTATCGTTCTTGTCTAATGAATTCCTATAACGCTTTTCATGATCAGTATTTAAAGGCAATGGACATACAACTTTGGATATCACGGCAGCCTTTGCCGGAATTGACAGATAACGCTTCCTCTGTCAGTGTATCTACTGTTATGTCACCTGAATCTAGCCATACGATGTCTGAAGAAATGGCACAGCTTGACAACGCATCGCAAGCACCTCAACCGGTAACGATGAATGGGGCATCGCAAGATGAGAACAATCAAATGCCTCAATCCGATACTGCGCCACACTTACCTGAAGAAGAACCTACGTCTGAGCAAGCAATGGCAAACCAGCCATCACAGTTTGATGAATCACAAGGGCCTCAATCGGTGAGTGCAATACCTTCACTGCCTGAGACGACTCAAATGCCGAAGCGAGTTGAAGCGCCTCCTGAACCGCCTCAAGCGGCGACGGTCAATACGCTATCTACCGCTTCACCGCCTGAAGATCGCCCAGTCCTTGATTTAGACTGGGACACGTTACGCAATAAAATAGCCACTTGTACTGCCTGTTCTTTGCATCAAAGTCGTACTCAAACGGTGCTTGGAATCGGCAATCGCCAAGCGGATTTGATGTTCATTGGTGAGGCCCCTGGGGCCGATGAAGATGCTCAAGGTGAACCTTTTGTTGGACGGGCAGGACAATTATTAACGGAAATGCTTTATGCCATTGATTTAAAAAGAGAAGAAGTGTACATTGCTAATGTGATAAAATGCCGTCCGCCGGGGAATCGTGATCCTGAGCCCAATGAATTAGCCTGTTGTGATGTTTTTTTACAACGTCAAATTGCACTGATTGAACCCAAATTGATTGTGGCAGTTGGCCGAATTGCGGCTCATCATTTATTAGCCACTCAAACAGCGATAGGTAAACTACGAGGGCAACGTTTTGAATACGGTGCGTGTAAAATACCTTTGATAGCGACTTATCACCCAGCGTATTTATTGCGTCGTCCAACTGAAAAACGCCAGGCTTGGCAAGATTTACAATTTATTCGTCAAACCTTGAGCGAGCTAAAGACATGAATGCGGTTATTACAAGCAGAGTACAACTGCGTTCTATGCAGACGACAGATTTAGCCCGTGTGATGGTTATTGAAGAAGCCGCTTACCCTTTTCCGTGGACGTTATCCATATTTGAAGACTGTTTACAAGTGGGTTATACGGCTAGGGTTTTAGAAGCCGATAAGCAATTAATGGGTTACGGCTTGATGTCAACGGGGGCTGGTGAAGCGCATATTTTAAATCTCTGCGTCCATCCGAATTGGCAACATTGTGGTTATGGGAAACGCATACTCAAAGACTTATTAAGCTTGGCAAAACAACAAGACATTCAAACCGTTTTTTTGGACGTGCGGCTTTCAAATCAAAACGCAATCAAGCTCTATGATCAATTGTGTTTTAATCAAATCGGAATGCGAAAAAATTACTATCCCAATGGCAAACGAGGTCAAGAACATGCTTTAATGTTTGCTTTGGAATTAAAGTAGGCGGGCAACCGGAATATCCTCTACAATAATAATGTTTTCTAGGTAAGGGCAATCTGTAAGGTTGCCCTCATTTTAGCCCAT
>JAYQWI020000731.1:0-10014 GCA_035871815.2 Candidatus Parabeggiatoa communis | reverse complement strand
TCTCATACCTTTATTCTGCGTGAAATACGCACCTTACGCCGTCTCGGTTTTGAGATTCAAGTCGCTTCTATCAATGCACCAGATCGCAGCGATGAACGCTTGACAGCGGCGGAACGTGAAGAAAAGCTTGACACCTTTTATGTCAAACAGGCCGGGGTAATAGGGGCCTTTAAAGCCCATGTTTATACATTGGTAACGCAACCGATTTCTTATTTACGCGGATTAGCCTTTGCCTTGCGTTTAGGCCAATTTGATTTTAAAAAAATCTTGTATGGCTTTTTCTATTTTGTTGAAGCCGTCATGATTGGACAATGGATGCGTCGCAATCAATTTTCGCATTTACATATCCATTTTGGCATGGCGGCCGCTACTGTCGGATTGATTGCGAAACAGATTTTTCCCATCAAGTTCTCAATAACCATACATGGCCCTGATGAATTTTATAATACACTCACTTACTATTTGACCCCCAAAATTTTAGAAGCTGATTTTATGTGCTGCATCAGCCACTTTGCTCGTAGCCAACTCATGATGTTATCACCGCCTACGGTTTGGGATAAATTTGAAATCAGCCCCTTGGGTGTCGATCCCGATCAATTTACACCTCGCCCTTTTCGGGAACAGCCTAATCCATTTGAAATACTCTGTGTCGGCCGCCTTGTACCCGTAAAAGGCCAATTTATTTTACTTAAAGCAGTGAGCCGTCTCATCGCCCAAGGCCGTATTCTACGTTTGCGTTACGTGGGAGATGGGCCGGATCGTCAAGCTTTGGAAGACGAAGTCAAACAACAAGGGCTGACTGAGCACATTCTCTTTGAAGGGGCCGTGAATCAAGATCGGATTTTAACGTTTTATACCGGTGCTGATGTCTTTGTTTTAGCGAGTTTTGCAGAAGGGCTGCCTGTCGTTTTGATGGAAGCGATGGTTATGGAAATTCCCTGCATTACCACGCATATTACCGGGGTACCCGAATTGATTAAAAAGGGCGAAAATGGCATGTTAGTTCCCCCTTCTTCTGTCGAAGGCTTAGCACAAGCCATTGCATTATTGATCGATAAACCCGATTTGCGCCGTACAATTGGCGAGGCTGGACGTAAGACAGTTCTACAACACTATGAATTACAAAGGAATACTGAACGGTTAGCAGACATTTTTCGCCGTCATTTATAGTCTTCTCTTTACCCACAAGTCGATATTTAGGGTTCAGTATTTAGGAAGTTCCAAAAAAATAATTATCCCAAAAGGCAATTCAAGCCGGTTTGTTTAATTTCTCTTATTCTCTGCGGCTCTGCGGCTCTGCGTGAGCCGACAGTTTGTTACAAATTATTTGTGTGCATAGAGTAGCCCTGCGGGATAATTTATTTTTTGGATATGCCTTAGACTTAAGCACAGAATAAATAATGAGGTAGCCAATGAATTATTACGACAGAATTATTTCCGATGCCGATATGATGCTCGGTAAACCGGTTATTAAAGGAACGCGGATAACAGTTGAATTGATACTGAAAAAGCTGTCTGAAGGGTTCGATTTAAAAACGCTATTAGAATGTTATCCGCGTTTGGAGCAAGAAGATGTATTAGCGGTTTTATCTTATGCGGCTGATGTCATTTCTAAGGAGCAGATCATTGAAAATGCCCATTTTGGCTGATGAGAGTGTCAATTATAAGATAGTTAAAAAACTGAGAAACCATGGATTTGAAGTCATTTCTATCTTAGAAAAACATCCCAGTATTTCAGATAAGGCTGTTTTAGAACGCTCAATAGAGTATGAGGCAATTGTCTTGACAGAAGATAGTGACTTTGGCGAATGGATATTCGCCCATAAAGCAAAAGCCAATGGCGTTATTTTTTTAAGATATAATACTCAAAATTTTGTTGAGATAACAGATTCTTTGATTAAAGTACTTAATACTGCTGGTGATTTACTTTATGGCAAGTTTTTGGTCATTACTGTTAAAAAAGTCAGAATGAGAGAGATTTGAAAGTGGTTTGATAAGTGCTTTAGAAAAAGCATGACAATCTGCGTTCTATTCACAATCATTAGTACTTTGGCGCCAGGGATTGATCGGATTGGTTGTGAGGTATTTTAACGGAATCGTAGAGACGCGATCGCGAAGCGTCTATAACCCTGTTTCTAGCTCAGTAAATGGAAACCTACCCACTCATTAATCCGTTCAATCCCCGGCGCCAAAGTACTAAAGGCCTAAAAATCGCTGCCCACGCAGGGCGCGGGCCAAAAACCCCCTCACATCAAAAATAAAAGCTTACACATAGCGCGGTTCAAAACACTTCACCTCAATAAATAGCACTTTAGCAAACAACACCCTTTCAAAAAATTGAGATTTTTATTCAAATGTAAAACTCAGATTAAGCCAATAAGCTCGCCCAGGTTCGTTGACTTGGATAGGCTCAGGATTGAAAGGATCAACATTGGCGCGGTTCACATGGTAAGCGTAAGTTCTATCAAGAAGGTTATTGACACCCAGTTTGATCGCCGTTTGTTTATTGATATCTAAATAACTATACAAATCCAGTACATTGAATCCTTGTGTCTTTTCAGCATCTAAACCACTACCCGTGCGCATGTTATCATCAACTCGGGTTTGTTGAGCTGATATCAGTAAATTACCCCCTAAACGAAACCAAGCGTATTGATATTCTAGATTAATCGTACTGGATAGGGGTGGCGTTTGAGCAATGTGGCGATCATCGCTAGTGTTCGTCGCGTGAACGTAATCAAGGCTGAAGCTGCTGCTGAAATACTTGTCCAATTTGATCCGGGTTGCCCATTCAAAACCGTAAAGTTCTGCCTCGACGTTACGGTAAATCGTCGCATTATCGTTTTGCCAAATACCGTCTTGTGCATGGGCGCGATCTCTCAGAATATAATCAGTCACTTGGTTATAATATACTGATGCGTTGCTATCCCAACGATCTTGTTGCCAAGCGATACCCAATTCAAGTTGGTGATGTTGTTCAGGCGCTAAATCAGGATTGCCAACCCAACGTTGGGCAGGAACGGTGTTATTCGTGGCTAAAAAGCGTTCCGTGGCATCCGCAGTACGCACACTGCGACTGAGACTGGCAAATACAAAACCGTCTTCATCGCCTAAACCGTGTTCATAACGCATAAAGCCGCCGATGTTGTTTTCATCATGGGCATCGGCCGGTTTGCCATAGTATTTTTGATATAAATGATTAGGTGTCATACCACCCATTGCCCCTTGTGCAATGCGATTCGCTTCGCTAGTGACGCGATCATAGCGTAAACCGACTTTAAACAAATTGACATCGCGCACAGGCATCTGCATTTCTGCAAATATCCCCGTCTGTGTTAAATCAACATCAGGCCACATAATGGATTGCAATTTACTCGGATTCGAGACGCTGGGCATGCCCACAAAACGATTCGCATCTCGATTATTGTGTTGATAATCCAAGCCTAAAGTCCATTCCATCTCGTTTTCCATCAATAAATCGTGACTGATCCGGCCACCTTGTGTTTTGGATTTTGACGGTACACGCATTTTCATTGGCGCAGTGAGTGGACGCAGACTGTAATTATCCATCACATGATCGACTTCAGAATAATACAATTCGGCCTGCGTTCCCCATTCATTTTTGTATTTGACACGAATCGTATCATTATCGCTTAGAGGGGAATCCATGCCAGCACCTGAATAGAGTACATCATCAGAACGATTCGCTTCTAAACCGACTTCTAAGCGCGTTTTATCATTCGGCGTGTAACCCAAAATGAGATTACCCGTTTGTGTCGTGTAGGCCGAACGGGTTTCATGATCACTGGCATCTTTATAGTTATCCGCATCCTGATATTCAATCAGTCCGCGAACAAAGCCTTGCGTATTGCCAGCCGTCACATCTCCGAACAACTGTTTCGTGTCAGCGTTCGTGGTATAACCGCCACCCATTTTCCCACGAAAGTATTGCCCTTCATTAAAACGGGGCGTTTTGCGTTCCAATAGCACAGTACCCCCACTACCCCCACCACCATAACGAACGGTTTGCGAACCTTTGATGACTTTCACACTGTCGTAAGTTTCCACAGGCGAATAGCTGGTTGGCGGATCCATGCGATTTGGACAACCGCCATGAACGTAGGCCCCATCAAGTAAGATATTAAGTTGATTTTGACTTTGCCCCCGAATAATGGGATCAATACCATGTCCACCCATACGGGTACCCGAAACACCAGGGATACTGCGTAGAAAATCACCTGCATCAACAGGTGTGCCCATAATCTCTTCAGTTTCTTGTTGTGAAACGCCGGGTTCGGGTAAATAATCGCCTTCCACAGTGACAGGCGCTAATATGCTGGGTTCTTCTGCCAAAAGCGTTATTGGCGTAATGGCTAATAGGGCTAAAATTAAAGAACGATTGATCATATAATATCCACTCAAAAAAATGAAAAATGACTAATAGCATTTCTTATGCCTTATCTTTTTAAAACCATTTTCAATTAAAAATCAATATAATAGAAAGCAAAGGCTTTTTTGAAGAATTGATGAGTGTGTGATATCACGCAATAATGTGTGAGATAGCTGCGTTTTATTTTCCTTCCAAATTCATTTTGCGTTTGATTTTCGTTCCTTGTTATTTTGCAATAAGCCTTTTTTTAGGAATGCGCCCATTAGTAATTATAAATTAGAATTAAGAGGTCATGAAGTGAAAATACAAATCAAAAATCTAGGTGCTTTAAAACAAGCAGAATTCACCTTGGGTGATTTCACGATTATCTGTGGTGGTAATAACACTGGTAAAACTTATGCAACTTATGCGTTATTTGGATTTTTACAGACTTGGCAGCAAAAATTGATCGTCGAAGTTTCTGACCAAAGCATTGAAAACTTGCTAAGCGACGGCGTAGTTCATATTGATATCACAACCTATCTCCGGCAAGCAGATGATATTCTTAAGCAAGGCTGTCTGCTTTACACTCAGCAACTACCAGAGATTTTTGCCGCAAATTCAGAACATTTCCAAGACAGTGAATTTCGAGTCTTGTTAGAAAGCGATAAAATCGCGATCAAAGCGTCTTTTGAACGCAAAATACAGACAGCCAACGCTGAGCTTTTCGCCCTCTCTAAGGTAGAAAACAGTATGGAACTGATCGTGTCTTTGTTAGTGGCTCAAGAAAAAGTTAAATTTCCCACAACAATGATTAAGCGAGTCATTGCCGATGCCATCAACAAAATTATTTTTGAACGTTCTTTTCCAAAGCCTTTTATTGCGAGCGCCGAGCGCACTGGTGCGGCGATTTTTCGTCAAGAACTGAATTTTGCCCGTAACAGCCTCTTGGAAGAAATGAGTCAGGCCGACAAAAACCTCAATCCGAGGGAATTGTTGTTGAAAGCCTATAAAGACTACGCCCTGCCAGTTGAGCATAACGTGGACTTTACCCGGCAACTGGAAAGCATTGCCAAGAAAAACAGTTTTATAAAAGAACGACATCCTGAAGTCTTAGCTGAGTTTTCCAACATCATCGGTGGTGAATATACGATCACAGCCAATGATGAGCTTTATTTTAAACCCAAAGAGAAACGGATCAAGTTGACGATGGATGAAAGTTCCAGTGCAGTACGTTCCCTGCTAGATATTGGCTTTTATCTGCGCCATGTTGCTCAACCTGGCGACTTGTTGATGATAGATGAACCAGAACTGAATCTGCACCCGGAAAACCAACGCCGGATTGCCCGTCTGTTTGCCCGTTTAGTGAATTTGGGCCTCAAGATATTTATCACCACCCATAGCGACTATATTGTCAAAGAATTAAATACCTTGATCATGCTCAATCAGGACAAACCTTATCTGATCAAAATTGCTGAACAGGAAAACTATCAAGCGGAAGAATTGATTACCGCTGATCAAATTAAGGCCTATATTGCCGAAGAAGCTTTAGTGAATTTGGAAGGAGAGCAAAGGCGCTGTCAAACGCTAACTGCCGCAAATATCGATCCAGTGCTAGGCATTGAAGCCCGCAGCTTTGATGAAATGATTAACGAAATGAACCGGATTCAGGAAGCCATTGTGTGGGGGGGAAATGACTGATGTCTGACTTCGACACACTGCGTGAATTGTTTAAAACGGATGTTTTGATTGCACTTGAGGAGAGTCCTTATGGTAAAAAAAGGGTGACAATTTGGAACGAAAATCGGGCAGCAAAATAAATTTTGCACTCCAATGCAAAATTTTTCAATCAAATAATTTGTACTTTATTCAATCGGGAAACGCTATATAATGCTTCGCGTGTAGAGACGCGATGCTTCGCGTCTCTGCGTCTTCGCGTCTCCGCGAAGATGAGACGCGAGGCATCGAAACGAAAAACAATCCCTTCTCCTAAGTACTTTTGACAAACTGATAGCCTATCAGTTTTCTATAGCGTTTCCCGATTGGGTTAAATACATTTGGTAACCCCAGGTTGCAACGAAGGGCTATTCACATTCAACAACTAAAGGGCCTTAGCGTTTTAATTTTTTTATGATCGATTTTGTACTTCATGCAATCGGGAAACGCTATAGAAAACTGATAGGTTGTAAGGTACTGAGGGTTTATTTTGAGTGTTTAATTAAAGGCAATAGTGCATTACCTACACCGGCAAAAAGACTGACGTTGTAGAGCAGAAGCGCACTGAAAACACCAAAATGTAAGAAAAATATTCCTCCCACACTAATTACCCCCGGCACAAAGGCACTTGCTAAACTGCTTTTCTGATTATTTTCAAAAAATTTCGCATGTTCAAATAAATAAACCAATTGCGTGAGGTTTTTATCCATTAAAATAATCTGAGCAGTATCAGTAGCGACTGTTGAAGCACCGCGTAAGGAAATAGAGACTTCAGCCTTTTTCAAGGCAATAGAATCATTGATCCCATCCCCAATAAAACACACCGATTTACCTTCTTGTTGTAGTTGCACAATTAAATTGGCTTTATCTTGTGGCAAAGTATTGGCAAAGTAGTTGTCAATACCTAATTTTTCAGCCAACTGTTTAGTCGGTTGTTCATGATCACCGGAAATAATGTAGGTAGATAAATGACGTTGCTGTAATTGTTGAATAATCTTTTTAGCTTCAGGGCGAATTGTGGGATGCAATTCCAGCATGCCCACCAGTTGCTTATCTCTTGCCACATAAACGGTTGAATAACCTTGTTCATGACTTTTATTTTGTAACGTGAGTATTTCAACTGGTATGGCGATTTCCTCAGCCTCCATAAACCGGTAACTGCCGACTTGAATGATTTGATCATTTATTTTGACTTTGATCCCATAGCCAATCTCATACTGACTTTCATCAATTTCAGGTAATTCTAAAGAACCTTCATTGGCGGCTTGCAAAATCGCTTTGGCAACAGGATGATTTTGTTTGTATTCCGCCGCTGCCGCGTATCTCAATACCTCATTTTCTGTCACGCCATTACAAATATAAATCTGGCTCAAATGGGGTTGTTCCAAAGTAAGTGTCCCAGTTTTGTCAAAAACAACGGTATCGATCTGATTAAGTAATTCTAATGAGCGTCCATCTTTAATGAGAATACCCTTTTTAGAAGCCAGATTGATAAAATTCAACATACCCATAGAGGTGGTAATCCGAATGATTTCTGAAAAATTGGAACTCAACACCGCCACGGCACTATAAGCCCCTAACGTAGAGAGAGCAAGGGCACCAGTCACCAAGGTTGGTAATACCGTTTTTTCAGACATTTCCTCATTACGTGTTTGGAGAGACATTTCAAATTCTGTAGTACGATTTAGGACTTCACCGATTTGGGCGGCAATCGTTGCTACCCCAGCTTTTTCAACTTTAATATGAATTTGTCCGGTTAAGACAATGCTGGCGGCAAGCACTTGATCACCGACTACTTTTTCATCAGGTTGTGCCTCTCCCGTTAAGGCTTGTTGATCTATAGTAGCCATGCCCTTGGTAATCATACCATCTACGGGTATCATTTCCCCCGCATTAACCACGACAATATCACCCACCTGCAACTCATCGACTGGCGTTTCAATCTCAACTCCATTTTTTACCAACCAAACAAAACGGGGTTGATCGCTGAAAATATTAACCAAGTTTTTTCGAGTCGTATCCCTGGTTTTGTCCAAAAGCCTGGCTGCTAAGAAATAAATAAAGCTACCAAAAGCCATGATAAAATAATAGCCAGTCACAAATCCAGCCGTGATAGCAACGGAATCAATTACTGCTACTTTTAACTTATGTTCTTCAGTAATGCCTTTATAAGCGGCTTTGAAAATAGGTAAGGCAGTATAAATACTAATCGGTACACTAAGGAGTGTGAGTGGCGGAAAAAATAAGATTCCCACACCTGCAAAACCCAGTGCAACTGACGAAACAGACAAGTAATGATTAGTTTCTTGTTCCAATTGACTGATTTCATCTTCACTGGTAACAGTGAGCATTTTTTTTGTTTGCGGTTCAAGCGCTTGTTTGTTAGCACTTGATAAAAAAGCTTGACTTTTTTTCACGATGATTTTTTTGTATGCCTTTATACCCGCATACACCCCAAGCGCAGAACTGGCAAATAAAAGGGGAATTGGTAACATATTGCTATACTCCTCAATTTGTTTAGCTTCAACAAGAAGAGACTGTTTTTCTGATTTTCCAATCGGCCTCTTTCACTTTCTCAACAAACAGACGGCACTTTAACATATTTTTCACTCGTCGCCCGTCAGGTAATCTGTCACTAACCCCATTTTCAACATCTACCCCAAAAGGTTGCACTGTTTGGATGGCTTGGTAAACGTTGTCAGCAGTCAGTCCACCCGCTAAAAAAACAGGGGATTGGCATTTTTGTACGATCTCTGAACAGTGAGCCCAATCTCCCGTCATGCCGGTACCGCCGATGCGAAAACTGTCTAAAAGAAAAGCATCGACAAGATCATCATAGTATCGAATGAATTCATCGTCATCATCCGTAAAGTTTTCATCGGATTTTTCCGACATCACCTTGATAATCTTGACACGGTTAAACTTCTCTTTGAACAGCATAATTTCTTGCTTTGAACAATCGTTATACAATTGAATGGCATCAATCTCAATAACAGAAAGTATTTGAAATAAATCCTCGAAGTTGACATCAGTTAGCAATGTTTTATTAACCATTGGTGGTAAGTACTGAAATATTTCTTTAAATTTATCGGCTTTGCTGAAATAATCTTGATCGCTGAAGATATGAAAGCCTAAAAAGTCAGCACCGATGAAACTGGCTTCGTAGGCTGCCTCCAACGATTCAAATTCACAAAGTTTGATTCGGGTATATTGCTTGGATATATCCCATACTGGGTTCATTGTGTTTCTCCTTTATAACGTTTTTACACCCCTACCCCTTAAAATCAATGAGTTAAGTCCCATAGGGATAGGGGCTTTTAAAACACGCTTCATCAATTCTTCGATAACGCAGGTGCTATTTCATCAAGAAAAGCGGCAACCTGTGTCGCGCCTTGTTGCATCACTTCGATAAAAGCTGTTCCGATAATAACACCGTCGATCCCCTCTATGCGAGACAACATGGCAATATCGTCAGCGTTGCTAATACCGAAGCCGGCAAAAATTTTTGCGTTGGCTCGGTATGTTTTGATTGCGTGAACACAGGAACTGATCTTGTCTTCTGAAAACATTTCTGCCCCTGTCATAGGCGCAGAGACCAAATAGACGATCGGTTCCTCTACGGCCAAGGAAAGATAGTGCGCCATTTCCTGCTCAGTCATCGATGGCTCGGCACATTGCACCAGTTCGATTCCGTAGCGTTCAAATGAATAGGCGTATGCCTCAATATTGGGAATAACCCATTCAAACAGTAAACCCTCTATTTTGCCTTGGATTTTTTGCAATATGGCTTCATAGCCTAATTTTTCATAGGTTTCGCGATATAGCACACAGACGGTTGGCTTCCTAAACGGTTGTAGCGTATCCATGACGGATAAACTATCGCTGAACTGTGCTGCCTGGAGGTGGGCGTTTTGGATGGTTTGGTTAGC
>JAYQWI020000730.1:0-1729 GCA_035871815.2 Candidatus Parabeggiatoa communis | reverse complement strand
AGTATGCTTACTGTGACGAGCGGAATCAGTGAGACTGCTAAAAAGAGTAATAGCAATTTTCCTCGCAGAGAATGGAAAAAACTAATACGTGTCATAAAATTTCCTTGTTGAGTTATTAGGGGTAGGATGGTTCGTCGTTTTGCGTGGAAAACATCAATAATTTTTTTCAACAGATGTAGAGACGCACGGCCGGTAGAGACGCACGGCCGTGCGTCTCTACTGATACAACCACACTCGCATCAATGAAATCAGTTGTTCCATATCGACGGGTTTTGAAATATAGTCATTCGCCCCGGCGTCGATACATTTCGCCTTATCGCCTTTCATGGCTTTTGCGGTTAAGGCGATAATGGGTAGTTTACGGAAACGTGGTTGTTCTCGGATTTTTTGCATGGCTTCATAACCGTCCATTTCTGGCATCATAATATCCATTAATACCAAATCTTGATCGGGTTGTTCATCCAACAGCATCAGGGCTTCTTTACCATTATCTCCAATGATAACGTCCATATTCTTGTCTTCCAAAAAAGTGGTTAAAGCAAAGCTATTACGAATATCATCATCCACAATCAATACCTTTTTACCTTTCAAAATGGCCTCTTTATCATGTACCCTTTGCAGCATTTTGCGTTTTTCAATGGGCAAGTTCGCTTCGACTTGATGGATAAACAGGGTGGTTTCGTCTAATAAACGTTCTGGTGATTTCACCGCTTTGAGGGTAAGATTGTCAGAATAACGTTGTAAACGTTGTTCTTCTTGTGGCGTTAAATCGCGATGAGTATAGATAATAATCGGAATTTGGAAGAGAGTTTTTTCATGATGTACTGGCTCACAGAGTGTGATGCCGCAGCTCTGTTCAATATCTAGATCAAGAATAATACAATCAAATAAGGTCATTTTGAGATGTTGTAAGGCTTCAGTCTCTGTCGCGACCAGCGTGGTTTGGACATCCAGACTTTTGACTAACTCGACAATCTGCTGTTGATGTTGTTCATTATCAACAACCACTAATAAATTTTTCACGGTTTTAGCAATAAACTGTTCTATCTTTTTAAACGCCTCGCCAAGTTCATCCATACTAACGGGCTTGAGCAAGTAACCAATAGCGCCCATCTTTTTGGCATCTCTATCCATTTCAGAAGCGGATATAAAATGAACGGGAATATGCCTGGTTTTGGGATTGTCTTTCAGTCTTTCCATGACACCCCAGCCATCCAATTGGGGTAAATTGATATCAAGTATTATCGCATGAGGCTGATATTCTTCAGCCAGTTGTAAACCGGTTTTGCCCTCTTCAGCGATGAGGCTTTTAAAGTTTTTTTCTCCGGCTAATTCCCTAATAATGTTAGAAAAGTGGCGTTCATCTTCAATAATTAAAATGAATTTATCGTCGGGCTGTAAATGATTTCTATCATCATCAATCATTGCCGGCTGAGTTGTTTGACTCAAGCTGGTTTCATTGACTGTTGTGATTGTCTGAAGAAACGTTTTTGATGAACTTTCCGTTTGTTGATCGTCTAAGATCGTATTCTGAACATCTGAATTAGGGTTGTCATATAAATAAAGTGTAAAAGTGCTACCTTGATCTACTTCACTTTCTAATTTCAATTCGGAGCCCAGTAATCGCGCTAATTGACGAGAAATAGATAAACCTAGCCCGGTTCCACCGTAAAGTCGGCTGGTGCTACCATCAACTTGTTGGAAGGCTTCAAATATAACCTGTTGTTTA
>JAYQWI020000729.1:0-3446 GCA_035871815.2 Candidatus Parabeggiatoa communis | reverse complement strand
ATTTGTAACAAACTGTCGGCTCACGCAGAGCCGCAGAGCCGCAGAGAATGAGAGAAATTAAACAAACCGGCTTGAATTGCCTTTTGGGATTTATTTTTTTGGAACTTCCTAAAGATTGATACAATGATTCATTTGCATTTGAGCTTTTTCAGCACTGCTTCAATTCTGATAATATAATAATGTAAGCACATAAGGAGAATTGATATGTCATTTTCACGTATTTCCCTCTCGATAGCACTTGGCTTGAGTCTCAATACAGGCCTCGCCTCTGAACCGCTTGAAAATATCCGTTCAGTTTATTCTCAAGAACAACCGTTGGTAATAGCCCTCAAACTGGATTCACGTCGCCGGGGTGTTGAAGGTGACTGTGATATCCCAGATAATATCTCAGATGATGAGAACGGGAAGCTCTGGATAGTGAATCTAGCTCAGGCTTGTAAAATCGAGTCGTTTTGTTATCGTGCCCAAGAAGAGGTGAAATTTTGGTTGCCTAAAAGCGAACGTTCTGGACGGATGACGTTAATACTCAAAACACGTCGGCCCAGACAAACAGAGGAATTACCTTGGTCTTCACAGAAAGACACACTGCCTTGGCCGGTAGAACAGATGCCAATCCAATCGGGTACCAAATATCGGCTGCAGCTCAAAACGAGACAAGGTATTGAGTTTGATAGGTTTATCACCTTGCACCAGATTCCGGCTGAATCTGAAATCACGACAGTACAGTGGATGGTGCAACAAGGCTGTACACAACAAGCTGAGCAACTCATTCCTGAAGAAAGCGATCAGGAACCACAGGAGCCACAAGAAGCAGAGGAAGTACAGGAATCAATGGGTTAGTTAAAGAGAGACGCGATGTAGAGACGCGATGCCTCGCGTCTCTAAATTCAATTTGAATTGAGAGTTGCCCGATATAGGGTTATATCGGGGAAAAATAGGCACAAAAGTTGACGCATCAGTAGAGACGCACGGCCGTGCGTCTCTACTGTTGGCTCTAATTTTTCATTTTATTCCGTGGTGGAACATAAATATGCGTAAAATTTGTTTGTTAGGTGGTACTGGATTTGTTGGAAAACAGCTTGCTAATCGTTTATTTAAGATGGGGTGGCAGGTACGAGTCTTGACACGTCGGCGTGAGGAACATCGTGAATTATTAGTATTGCCTACCTTGGAGTTGCTCTCAACGAATTACGAGCAGGCACAATTGAATGAGCAGACGCGCGGTTGCGATGTTGTGATTAATTTAGTGGGCATTCTCAATGAAAGTGGCCATGATGGTAAGGGTTTTCACAAGGCCCATGTTGAATTGCCTCAAAAAGTGATTGCGGCGTGTCAAGAGAATAAGATCAAGCGGTTATTGCATATAAGTGCTTTAAACGCTGATGCGACACAAAAAAACAGTCACTATTTGCGTACTAAAGGGGAAGCGGAGGATTTAATCCATGCGGTTTCTGATGTACACGTCACCAGTTTTAGGCCGTCGGTGATTTTTGGGGAGGGCGATTCTTTTTTGAATCGTTTTGTTTCTATGCTGCGTGTCCCTTCGCCAATATTTATGTTACCTTCGTTCGATGCCAAATTAGCGCCAGTTTGGGTTAATGATGTTGTGCGAGCGATGCTGGAAGTGGTGGAAAATCCTCAATATGATGGGGAACGTTATAATTTTTGTGGTGGCTCTGTTTACACATTGCAAGAGTTAGTGGCCTATCTTGCTAAACTGATTGGGGTAAAGCGCCACATTGTGCCTTTAGGAGACAAAGCTTCATACTTGGCAGCGCGTGTGATGGAATGGGTACCAGGCAAACTTTATTCACTTGATAATTATTATTCTTCACAAATCTCGAATGTCTGTGGTCATAACAATGATTTGTTTAAATTTGGTATGACTCCCCATAGTGTAGAAAGTATCGTGCCGAAATATCTTGCTGCGCCGACTACTCACAGAGAGTTGTATTCGACATTTCGGTATAAGGCACATAGATAAATTGTGGGTAGTGGAGTGGTCTTCTTTCATTCTCTGCGGCTCTGCGGCTCTGCGTGAGCAGACAGTTTGTGACATATATAAAGTTGATCGAGCGAAGTTCACAGTCTGTACGAAGACTGACAAATTTAAAATCAGTTCGAGCCGGTGGGCAACACTCTTTACCCACCCTACAAATGATAATTGATAATTGATAATTGATAATTGATGAAAGTGTATCAAGTGGGTGGTTGTGTGCGTGATAAATTATTAGGCTATCGGAGCAAGGATCGAGATTGGGTAGTCGTCGGCGCAACACCCGATATCTTATTAAAACAGGGTTATACACAAGTTGGACGTGATTTCCCTGTTTTTTTGCATCCGACAACGCATGAAGAATATGCGTTGGCACGCACTGAGCGAAAAACGGGGCGCGGTTATACGGGTTTTAGCGTTTATGCTGCGCCTGATGTGACTTTAGAAGATGATCTACAGCGGCGCGATTTGACCATTAACGCGATGGCCGAAGATAGCTCGGGACGATTGATTGATCCTTTTAAGGGTTTAGCCGATTTACGGGCCGGTATTTTGCGGCATGTTTCGTCTGCCTTTGTTGAGGATCCGGTGCGCATTTTGCGCCTCGCTCGGTTTGCGGCTCGCTTTGGTTTTACAGTCGCTGATGAAACTTTGGCTTTAATGACTGAAATGGTGAACAATGGTGAAGTCGATGCCTTAGTGGCAGAGCGTGTGTGGCAGGAAACGGTACGCACCCTCAGTGAACGGCAACCTCATTTGGCAATTAAAGTTTTAAGACAGTGTGGTGCATTAGCGCGAATTTTCCCTGAAATTGACCGCCTTTTTGGTATCCCGCAGACTGCTAAACAACATCCTGAAATTGATACGGGTGAACATCTGATATTATGTTTGCAACAAGCGCGACAAATGACTGATGATAGCCAAGTGTTGTTTGCGGTGTTAACCCATGATTTAGGTAAAGGCACAACGCCTTATTCAGAATGGCCTCATCATAGTGGCCATGAAGAACGCGGTGTCGAGCTGATAGAAACATTATGTCAACGCTATCGTGTGCCTAACCAGTATTCTGATTTAGCCGTATTGGTAGCACGTTATCATACCCATTGTCATCGGATTGGTGATTTATCGCCGGAAACATTGCTCAACACGTTGCAAAGCTTAGATGCTTTTCGTCGTCCACAACGATTTGAACAATTTTTAAAGGCCTGTGAAGCGGATTCACGCGGCCGTAGCGGCTTTGCTGATCAACCTTATCCTCAAGCTGACCAATTTCGCCATGCCTTTGAAGTGGTTTTAAAAGTGGAAGTTGCCAGTATACTAGCCGAGGGATTTAAGGGGGTTGAGATAAGGGAAGAATTACAACGACGGCGGGTGCAAGCTTTAACGAAATGCTTTCTATAGTTTATCAGTTATCAGTTATCAGTTATCAGTTATCAGTTATCAGTTATCA
>JAYQWI020000728.1:0-3165 GCA_035871815.2 Candidatus Parabeggiatoa communis | reverse complement strand
CAAAAGTGACGAAAACCCAATTAACGTATTAAACAAATTGCCTAAATCATGCGAGATAATGGAAAAAAACTTGTCTTTGGCTGCATTGGCGTTTTTCAGTTCCTCATTGGCTTGTTTCAGTTCTTCTCTTTGCAAAAGAATCATATCTTTTGCAGCCTTGAGTTCAAGATGGGTATTGACTCTCGTCATGAGTTCTTTGTGATTGAACGGTTTAGCAACATAATCAACCGCCCCCAGTTCTAAGCCAGCGATCACGTCATCTGTTTCTGTTTTGGCTGTCATAAAAATCACGGGAATATCTTTCAAAGCCGCATCTTGCTTTAATCGTTGGCACACTTCAAAACCGTTCATTTCGGGCATCATCACATCCAGCAAGATGAGATCAGGTTTTGCTTTTTCAACTTCGACTAACCCCATTTTGCCATTTTCCGCTTCAAAGGTTTCGTATCCTTTTTTTTTCAAATGGCGTTGAAGCATCTTTCTAATTTGTGGATTATCATCCACTATCAAAATCCTATTCATAGTTCCCCTCCAAAATAGCAAGAATTTTTTGCTCAAAATCAACTTCGATAGGTTTAGAAAGAAAATAATTACACCCTGCCGTGATCGACTTATGAACATCCTCAGCCATAGCGGAAGCGGTTAATGCGATAACAAGGCCGGTATATCCGGTTTCTCGCAAAGCACTGGCAGCCTCATAACCATTCATCACGGGCATGTGCATATCCATTAATGTGAGGTTAGGTTGTAATGCTAGAACCTTTTCAACGCCTATTTTGCCATTTTCAGCAGTATGGATTTCATAACCCGCCTTTTTTAAACGTCTGGTTAGCATCCTTTTAATTTTTTCATCATCATCTATAAGCAAAATTTTTGTCATCTGTTACCCCCTTTTTATTGGGTTTTGGATGTTATATTTTGGATTATAAGGCTTTAAAAACCGTGAAAATCGTTTTGATGTTTTTAATTTATTCTTAATCCAAAATCCAAAATCCAAAATCCAAAATCTATATGATGGGAATTGAGAAGGTAAATCGACTACCGACTCCGATTTGACTCGTGACGGTAATTTCTCCTTTATGCAATTCTACCAAGCGCTTAGTAATGGCAAGCCCCAACCCGGTTCCGCTTGCCGCACGTTTGGAACTCCCGTCTACTTGTCTGAATACTTCAAAAATATAAGGTAAATCTTCCTCTTTCATACCGCAACCCGTGTCTTGAACAGAAAAATAAGCCATGCCTTGATCTTGCGTGACATTGACGGTGATTTTTCCTTCGTCCGTAAATTTAACAGCATTGCCAAGCAGATTGAATAATATTTGTTTCAATCGCACAGGATCGGCGGTAATGCTTATGTTTTCAAACTGGATATCAAATCCCATGCCCTTGTTCTCCACCATCTTTTTCATCGCGGCAATGCTCATATCTTCAAACACAGAAGCCACCGAAAACGAGGCCATCGTCAATTTCATTTTACCTGCTTCTATCTTGGAAAGATCAAGCAAATCATTGATCAATGTTAACAAGTGTTTACCCGATTCTTCTATGTCCTGAGCAATTTCGGCGATTTCATCAGCTTCAGGTAAATCAGAGGGATCAGTCAGCAGCGGTAAATTACCCAACATCACAGTCAAGGGTGTCCTGAGTTCGTGACTCATCACATTCAGAAATTCCGATTTTAAACGGTTGGCATCTTCTGCTTTCTCCTTTGCTTCAATCAGCATCTGTTCAGCGTTTTTGCGTTCAGTAATCTCGGTGACAATACCCACAAATTTCCGTCCTTTATCTGAGTGCATTTCACTCACAGCCAATTCCATCGGAAAAGTGGTGCCGTTTTTGCGTTTCCCAGTCACTTCCCGGCCAATACCAATCACTTTGGCTTGTCCCGTCCTGACATAATTATTAAGATAATTGTCATGTTCGCTATGGTAAGGTTCAGGCATCAGTATCTTCACATTCTGCCCGATGACTTCTCTCTCAGTATAAGCAAAAAGTTTTTCCGCAGCCGGATTCAAAAATTCTATGATCCCATGCTGATTAATAGTAAGGATCCCGTTGACTACTGTCCTGACAATTGCCCGAGCCTGTTCCTTGCTCTCTCTCAGTTCAGAAAACTGCTGCCGAAGATAGGCAGTCAGTAGGATTGTGAAGAATAAAGCGATTACCAATAAATAGTATGGATACCAAGTCCGATAAAAAGCGACGTATTCATCAGTTGGATGGGCAACTAATGTCCAATCACGTCCTGCCACTTGAAAGGTTTTTTGGTATCTTAAATCAGTATTGATTGAACCGCCGGTATGCGACTGGCGGAAATGAAGGAGTTGATCTTCTGTTCCTAATTTTTCATAGAGCCATAGATTAGCCTGTATATCGGAGAAACCGGCATCATTGATGGATTTTTCAAAAATATCCCCAATTCGGTAAACGCCAAGGACAAAACCCTTGATATTTTTATGCCGTTCAGCGAGTGTTCTGGGTTTGCCTTGATATATTGGCACGAAAATCAGAAAACCGAATTGCTGGCTTTGTTCCTGCACCAGTATGAACCGGGAAGTCGCCAACTTCGATCCCGTATCACGAGACTGAGTGAGTGTCATGAGACGTTCGGTATTGGACGCTAAGTCAAAACCAAGTGCGGCTTCGTTGCCTTTGTAAGGTTCCATATAAAAAACGGGGAAATATTCTGCCCGCGCACCGGCGGGAACCATTTGCCCTTGTCTATGACGTTCTGTGATAGAAAAAGAGGCAAAACCATCCTTACGGGCTGAGGCTTCGTATGCGGCTCGTTGTTCTGCTGTCACTTTCGGAATCCATTCAAGCGCCTGTATAGTAGGATAACGGGCCCGTTTTGGATCGGTAAATAATTGAAATTCTTCGCGACTGACAAATTCCGAAGCTTCAAATAGGCCCTTCACTCCCCGCAAAACTTCGACAGAGAGATCAAGTTCTCGCTTAAGCGACGCAAATTGCTTGTCTATCAGCTGGTCGAACCGCATTTGCATGTCCTGCCATTCCAGATTGCGTGTGACGAAAAATGCGGTGAACGACAGCATCACACCAACCACAATGGTAAAAACTATGGCCGGCGAAAATTTATTTATTTTCATAAGAGTCTCTTGTCAAAATGTTAAAGTCCTTTTGGACACGATATAAGGTGCCAGA
>JAYQWI020000727.1:0-5525 GCA_035871815.2 Candidatus Parabeggiatoa communis | reverse complement strand
TTTTCCATAATCGCTCTGTTTGCCTCACAAAAGTCGTTGCTTATCGCACAGCGTGGTGTGCCAATGACGCTTGGCATCAAAGAAAATGAGGTTTATATCGCCTCAAACACCGCAGCCCGCATTGTCCAACCCACTATGCTTCTTGAAGAAAATAGCCAGCTGATATTACGTTCATTCCAGAAATGAACCGAAATCACTTTTGGAAAATGTGCGATTTAATTTGTAGGGGCAATCCAGTTGCCCCTATCCGAAACAGTTCGCGTCATCGAAATGAACGCAAAAGACAAGTTCTTAAATAAAACTTCAATAATAGACATATTTTTTCTCCTGTTATACGAGGTGTCGTTAAACGTAAAATCAGGGGATAAATCAAATTCGTTGTACTCTCAATATAATCAATTTGAATGAACGATTTTACGGATAACACCGCTTGCACAGATTAAACTACCCTGGCAGTCTTGATGACAAAATGAAACCTAAACCTATGTCATGAGTATAGACGAGTCATCAATATTTTGCTTTCCATTGCTAACTTTGCGCCTTTGCAGTGAGGGATTTAGCCCCTTCTCCATTCGTAGAAAATATTATTTAACAATTCTCAATCGTCAATTTCCAAAAAGAGTGCGGATTTCTTGACTCTCAATCTTAATCAAGTTATCTTTACAAAGTGTAGACACGTCGGTATGCCCCTACATTTATTTTGCGGCCTGATTGGAGTGCAAAATTTATTTTGCGGCCTGATTGGAGTGCAAAATTTATTTTGCGGCCTGATTGGAGTGCAAAATTTATTTTGCGGCCTGATTGGAGTGAAAAATTTATTTTGCGGCCTGATTGGAGTGCAAAATTTATTTTGCGGTTCGATTTTCTTGATATAACTGTACGTCATGAGATCGGGAAACGCTATAATTATCTGAATATCTATAGAAATATTTCTGTAAAACAAAATGATGGCTGTTGTTGGGTAGTCGCCCTGACAGATTTTCAAAACCGTCATGTCTTTTTTAAAAACTATATCACGAAGCTTTGTGAGATAAATCTGTTCGCCTAAAAAAGGTTTCAACCTTAGAAGTGGAATATGAAAAATTCGTTCTATGTGAAAATAACCGCTTTTTTTATTTTATTAACCGCCCTTCATACCGGTTTTGCCAATGAAATAAAAAATGCGAAAACGGCTTATTGCTTACGTTGCCATAGCATGGAAACATTGGCCTACCGTGATACTGTCACCGGTGAAATAGTCAATTTATATGTCAATTTCCAGCAATATCAACAATCCAACCATAAGCATTTGGAATGTATCGCTTGTCATACAGCTGATTCTAGCGATTATCCACATCCTGACAGTGTTAAAGAAGAAAAACGCTATTGTCTGGATTGTCATAAAGAGGATTCAAAATTTATCCCTTACCAGTTTGCTGAAATTGAGCAGGCATTTAACAACAGTGTTCATGCTATAAAATCTCCACACCAGTTTACCTGTTTTTCTTGTCATGATCCTCACCAATTTAAAATTTCCCGTGTAGGAGAGAAGATAAGTGAGATTATTCGTTACGATAATGAAATTTGCTTAAATTGCCATGCGTCATCGGTGCAAAGCGAATCAACAAGAAAAGGGTCTACTGAACTACTCCTCCGCCACCAATGGTTGCCCAACTTAATGTTGCATTGGGAATCAGTACGTTGCGTAGAATGTCATACGCCGGCTACAGCGGGTTTTTCTCATAATATTTTGCCTGCAAAGCAGAGTGTCAAAAATTGTGTGTCATGTCATTCTAAAGAGGCGACTTTACTGACGAGCCTATATCAATATCGTTCCCAAGAAGATTTGCAAAAAACGGGCTGGTTTAACAAAGCGGTTTTTAATAAAGCTTATATTATCGGTATGAGCCGCAATGAGACTATAGATCGTTGGAGTTTGATTATATTGGGGTTAACTCTAGTCGGTTTGTTTGCTCATGGATTGGGGCGTGTTTTTACTCATAAGAGGAATAAGAAATGAAACCACTTTATTTATATCCTCTCTGGATACGTTTATGGCATTGGACTAATGTCTTACTGTTTATTATTTTGATTATTTCCGGTGCGAGTTTACATTATGCGAGTGCGCGTGATTGGTTCGCTTTTGATACGGTAATGCTGGTTCATAATACGGCCGGTATTATGTTAACGATTGCTTGGCTGGTTTTTTTAATCGGAAATTTTGTCAGCGAGAATGGTAAACATTATCGGGTCAAATTTAAGGGGATGATAGCACGCCTAATTGAACAATCCTATTATTATGCTATCGGTATTTTTACCGGCGAACCTCATCCCTTCCACGTTTCAACAGAAATGAAGTTTAATACGTTGCAACAATTAAGCTATATTGGAGTCATGTATGGCTTAATGCCTGTTTTGATTATCAGTGGACTGTTGTTTTTGTTTCCGGCTTATTTGCCCGATCAATTTATGGGTATTGGCAGTATCTGGATAGTGGCTATGACTCATTTAGTGGTCGCTTACTTGCTGATTTTGTTCATGTTAACACATATCTACATCATTACCACCGGCGAAACGGTTTTTAGTAATTTGCAGGCCATGTTAACCGGTTGGCATAAGGGTAAACGCTATGAGTAATAACCGCTTTTTCGCGAATAGAATGGGTAAAATCATCACTGTTTCAGTTATATTACTCATTTTAAGCGTGTTGTTTTATCAACTCCTCTATCCTGTCCTGTTTGAATCTTATACTGGCGTGGTGAATAGGGAACTCAGCTATGACAACAGTCAAAAACTCAGTGATACCGAGTTTAAAGCCTTGGCCTGTGAATTAACATATCAAGCGCGTTATGAAAAGGGGACTGAACTGATTACGGATAAAAAGAATGATTTTGCCTATCAGCTCAAAATGAACCGGTTAATGAATATGGCTTCTTGTCTCAGGGATCCGAAATTCAAACATATCAAATATTTTCGTGATGCGGGTATCCTCCAGTATGAAGGCCCAGAAACCTGTTTGCAATGCCATAAAACCATCAAGGTATATCATGCCGATGGTACAAACTCGACGGTGAACACCTTGGATGATGTTGTTAATTCCGTACATTTTAAGTTTCAAAGTGCCAGCGAAGGTTTTTCAACTTATGGTTATGATGGTCGTCAGGTGAATGCTGGCGATGGACATTCTATCCCGGTCGGTAAAATTAACCGTGCCTGTGGTATTCCAGGCAGTTTTTCTTGGACGGGCTGGGCCGAGTTAATCAAGTCCAAACCCTCCCACGCGGGTGACATTGAGATACGCAGTGAGGGGTGTGGACAGTGTCATATCGGTGGTAATTATCATCCCGCAACCGAAAAAATGATGCCCATGGGTGACGTGCCCAAAGAAGCGAAGCAAGGAATTGATTGCCTGATTTGTCACGCTGCCCAATATGACATGAATCAACGTTATGTTATTGAAGATGAGTATGGCCAGCGTTGGAACCAAGATCGTAGTCTGAAAGCGGCCTTGAGTGTTGCTAGGCCCACCAGCAAAAATTGTTTGAACTGCCATCAGCACAATATGGGGGGAGATGCTTATATACAGAATGTAGCGGCAAAATCATTGGGATATAAAAATAAGCGTTTATTACATAAAGGGGCTAAACGGGGTAATCCGTTCAGTCCTGAAGATGACGTACATGCGGCGGCTGGCTTGAATTGCATCGATTGTCATGTGCCTGAAGGGCATAAAATTCCCCGGGGCCGCTTAGGGGTTGATTTGGTTGCCAATGACTTACCGGGCAAAACGGTGTCCTGTGAAACCTGTCATACCGTAACGCCACATACCCAGTCTAAAAATCAAGCGATACTGAACGGACATATCGCTAAGTTAGCTTGTGAAACTTGCCATATTACTCGTTTGCAAGATAATAATGTTGTTTTAAGAGATTGGGTACATCCGACTTGGGATGAAGAAGAGGGTATTTACATGCCGACGGACATTTATTTATCGGGAAAAGTTGGCAAAGGTTTTCTCTTTTTATGGTTTAATGGCAATGGTACATTCTTAGCAAACGCTTTGGGTAATCATCCGAATCAGTCTGAAAGCTATAATCCATTGATTCAACAAATGGCGTTCATAGATGATGCTGAGGTGATTGCGGCAGTACGTGCTAAAGCCTTAGAGCTTAAAAAGACTTATGCCGATATTGATGTCGAAAAATATGTTGAAGCGGCTACGAAACCTTTAACTCAGCTTTCGCTAGCGATGCTGGAAAAACGTCGTCAAATGATTCAAGACAACCTGCGTCCGGTAATGAATCTGGGAAAAAGCAGAATCTATCCCTTTAAATTATTCAACGCCATGATGTATGAAGATATGGGAAATCAAGGGCCTTTTGGTGCGATGATTTTACCTTTCGACTATCCAACTTATTATGAAACGGGTAATACGATAGAATCGGTTAAAACGGCCCTTCAAAATTCCATAGTCAAACGTATGTATGAAACACCGTTTAAGTTATACATGATGGATGAATTTATGTCTTATTTCGGTATTTTGGAAGGTTGGAAAACCAATTATCCGCTGGTTGATGACAAATTGGTGAATGTTGAACCTCACTGGATGCGTCAGATGGGTACATTAATGGTCAACCACGGCATTGAAAAAACAGGGCGGCAATGCGATGAATGTCATACGACTAACGGGATTATGGATTTTGAATTATTAGGTTATTCACCACAGCGGGTTGATGAGTTAGAAAATTTGCCGGAAATAGGACAAGTGAAAAACTAAAAGTTAAAAGTCAGTTTAGGGTCAATGCCCCCTTCGTTTTCGAGGTTCAAGAACCTCGAAAGACTGGGCGAACACGCAAGGGCTACCCCTACCAAACCAGAGATATTCAGAGATTGTAGGGGGCGAACATCAGTGTTCGCCCTGCCTTAACTTAAGTACTGAACCACAAATAAACAGGTATTTTACCGCAAAGAGACGCGAAGCATCGCGTCGGAACGAAACCGCGAATTGTAGAGACGCGATGCTTCGCGTCTCTAATTACAAATAAACATTGCTTCTATTAAAATACCTCAAAATTTATGGTTCAGTACTTATAGGCCTCTTTAATAACCGGTTTATTAGAGACGCGAAGCATCGCGTCTCTACAATTCCTAAATTTTGTTGCCTACTGCTCTGTTATCTAAGCAGGAAACAGAGCGTCTACAGTGATAACGGTTTGTAGACGATGTTCATCGCCAGGTTCGACGGTTACGATGTTATTGGCGGCATTCGCCGATTCTATACACACCATGCGAAGATAGTTTTGATAACCCAAATCGCCTAATCGTGCGGCCTTTTCTATCCAAGGATTCCAAACGACAGTGGTTTGACTGCCCGTCTTTTTGATACGAATTTGTCGATTAAGGCCGGGATCCTTAAGTAAACAGTCAGCCGTACTATTCAGATAAACCCGATCCGTTTCAGCCTTGATTTGAATTGGGCCTGTTTCAGGTTCACCTTCTAACTGAACGACAGTATCAATATATTGGCTATTTTCCAACCCGTGAAT
>JAYQWI020000726.1:0-1750 GCA_035871815.2 Candidatus Parabeggiatoa communis | reverse complement strand
AATACGTCCTTGTAAGGCAACCTGTTCTGCCACAGGTGTATCTTCTCTCTTATGTAATATTGGGTAAGGTGCTAACTTATCTTTTGCACAGACAAAAGAATTTTCCCAAAGTCGGCGACATGAAATAGCCAAACGACGCTCGTGAAGAAACCAGAGTTGCTCACGTTGTAGAAAACAAGCCTCCGTTTGGAAACTATGAATCACCGCCATTTGGATAGCCAACTTTTTTGGCGCTGAGAGATCATCATCATCCCACTGAGCGATGTAGGAACCATATGCCCGTTCAACCGCGATATTACGTAATTCACCCAACACTTTCCTTTCTTTGGGTAAATGTAGATAAACTATACGCCTATCTCGCAACGTTTTGACCCAGTTTGCTAGGATATCCGTCTCATCATTATCAATGATAACCAGTTCCTTATTTGGATAAGTTTGCTTGCAAAAACAATGGATTGAACGTTTAGCCATTTCAAAACGCCCACAAGTCACCATTAAACACGAAATCAATGGCATAGTAGCCGATTCTTCAAAGATTTTCAGGCTCTGCTTAATATCTAAGATAACACGAGCAATAGTTTGCCCTTGCACCAACAATGAAAGGCAAACTTGATTAGAAGCACTAGGGTTTATCATTTGGGCAGAGATTTCCGAAGCAATTCGTAAACGTAATGAACGTTTATAGGCGTTCATTCGAGATTTTATTAAGTCCTTTTTTTGCTTTATAAACTGACCCAGTTTGCCCATTTTTTTAGATGAAAGGTTAACGATTTCTGCCATGATTTGAAACAGTCTTTGAAACAAATTATTTTGTTTAGGCCACCATGTACCATGCCAATGATGAATGGCATACGCTGTTTTGGCAATCCGTTGACGGGTTGCATTGTCTTTAAGTATACCATGCCGACTTTGTTCATCAGTGATAGGGCAAAGCCGTTCAGAAGATTCAATAGTCACCGTTTCATGTTGATAAAAAGAATCATAAGCGCGAGTGAGCATAAATGGCCCCGTCGCATCTAAAGGATCGTTAGCGTTCTGATAAACCTTCAATTCTTGAAATACTTGTTCCCAGAATGGATGTCTAGGCTGAGAAGCTATCAATGCGTTACAAAGCACTTGCTTAAATGAACGCTGTCGAACCAATTCTTTTTCAAAATGTTCCGACGGTTCAAGTGCAACAACAACTTGCTTTCCAACAAGTAATGGCTCCAATGGACGCAAACACTCAAAATCTAAATCGACATATAGTCCCCCATAATGGTAAAGAATAAAATAACGAACCGCATCGACCCGCATAATGTTTTCAGGATAGGCATCATAAACCGGCAAAAACCACGCATAATATTGGCTGATCAATGCGCGATTGTCTACATCTGTCCACAGTCGGTATTCCCAATCGGGGTGATGTGTTAGCCAAGTACGTTGTAAGGGAATGCAATTTGGTGGTACATGTTTATCCTTCCAAGTTTGATGAATAATTTTAGGGATTGATGATATGTCATATTTAATTTAGGTTTTCCAATGAGCACGAATGGGTTCGGTGATTTCAAATTCAAATTAGATATCACACAGGACTTTTAAATTTTTAACTCTCGCCAATTTGATAACGTTCAACATTCGCTTGCGACAAATAAGTCGGTTTGAGTTGTAAACGACATTTTGGCATCGTTCGCCAATCCCAATGATCATTGGGAATCATATAATCCTCACCATAAATAGCCCTTAAATAGGTATCGGTGTCAGCGGGAAT
>JAYQWI020000725.1:0-5368 GCA_035871815.2 Candidatus Parabeggiatoa communis | reverse complement strand
TCCTAAACCCCTAATTTTACCGTTGGGTTTGGGTATATAAACCCTTTTTAAAGGGGTTGCTTTACCATCCAATACCAATTTATTGGCTAATTCTAACCGTTGCTTGTTGATTTTTATTACAACTTTATCGACACCCACTGTCTTTTTACCCCTATTGTCTTGAGTAACTTTCCCAACAGCTAACAATTTAACAAGTTTGCTTGATTTCCAAATTCTACGAAGCTTCTTAACTTTCGTGAAATCATGATACTCTACAGCCTTTGCAATACTATTCTCTAAACGCCTCGTATATTTCCTGACTAACACCCAATTGATGTTTTGCCATTCAATATCGTCATAAGCTTCATTTCTATTCCGAAACTTGTTCATGTTTTGGGTACTGAATTATTTAGTTAATGAGTACTGTTCTTAGTTGACAATGTACACGTAGGCATATACTGAACATTACATTCAGTCATTCGCTTTTTGTACAATCCTGTTAAGCCTATCTATTAAAGTTTGATAAACATCACTCCACTCATCGTTTACTCAACTTCGTGTATATTGGTGAGTCTAATAGACTTAATTACCCCGTTTCCAAAGATTGGCTATATTCAGACTTAGATATTATCTCTACACCGTGGCAATGACTCTTTCGAGTCCAACACCTATCATATTACTGTTGACCTGTAATATGTGTTTTCTTACCAAACACGGACTATGACTTAGCTTGTTTCCGCTTACGGTTACGGCGTTTTATATACATCGATAATTTCTTGCGTTATGGCCTATCTGATTGTCTAACACTGTTTAATAAGCTAATTCATTAAACAATACATTATTCCCTGCTTTACCAGAATCTTATCATTGAAACCAATAAGGGAATTGACGTAAACTTTAGGTCGTTTTGAGATAGCTTTAATCTCACAATCTTTGAATTATCACAATAAGGCTTTAAAACTGCCAAATTGAGCTCATGTTACGTACATTTTATTGTACTTTGCATGAAACGGGTCGCACTAAAGGAATCACAACATGCGCTTTTTCTTGATGCTCACGTTCAAGGGCCAAAGCAATTTCCTTACGCACCCAAGGAGAATTAATGGTATTAGGACTTAAAACGACCAAAACCTGTCTAGCGTTTTCAATGGCTTGCTTGATTTCAGGAGCCAAGCGTTGGCCCCCACGCAAATTGCGTGAATCCACCCAAACCGTCAAAGCTAAGTGTTCTAATTCTAGGCGTAATTGTTTGACGAAGTCATCATCTTGGGTAGCGTGGCTAATAAAAATAGCTTGTGTTTTCATTGAAGTCTCTATTTCATGCTGGTAAAATGCCGGTTGTTTCGCTTTCGCGAGTGATATCAATATAAACGCTAAAGACGCTAAAGAAAGAAGGGCGAACACGCAGGTTCGCCCCTACAAAACGTGGTTTTGTAGGGGCAATCCCTTGTGGTTGCCCCTCTTCTTGGTTGTTTCTTTTAATTAAAAAAAATACCTGAAAATTTAGGGTTCAGTACTTATTAAAACCCAGTGGCACATTTATTTTAAATCTCAAAGAAAAAGTTGTCGATGGCGAAAAACATAGTTATGTCATTGAATTAATTTTCAAACAACGGTGGCTTTAGACAGAAAACTTTATTTGGCACAAATTTTTAATCTGTTTTATAAAAATTATAATTGATTTTGTACTTCATTCAATCGAAAAACCCTATAAATTATATTATTAAAAGAGGAGTTATTTATGACTAGCAAATTATTTTTAGAAAAATTAGGAAAATTATATCATTCTGGAAATAATGGATTTGAAGGTTTGGTTAGAGATTTATTAGAGTCATTAACCGGACGTAAATGGTTTTTAGCTAAATCTGGAAGTCAAGGTGGGAGTGATATGATCTCAGAAGAGATAAGAGGCAATAGAATAGTCGCTGAATGCAAGCGATTTAGAGAGACAAAATTAAAAGAAAGCGAATTGCGTGAAAAATTAGCTGACACACTAGGAAAATATGTCAACAATCCTCCAGATGCTTGGATATTAGTTACAACCTCTCGTCTTGATGCTCAAACTAATGAGTCATTAAAACAATATTGCCATATACAAGGGATTGAATTTTCTACTATTGACGCAAGAGGAGATAATGCAAGCGACTTAGCCATCCTTTGCGCTCATAATCCTAATTTAACCACTGATTTTTTTAAAGTTAACCTTAACCTTTCTGAAAGTGAGGCAACTAATATACAAAATGAGTTAGTCAATCTTTCTGCACAAACCAACTACTCCCAACAGTTAAATGAACTTAAAGCAAAATTTGCTCATGAATCAATAGGTTTTAATAATTGGCACATCCGTCAAAATGAATGGCTATTGGAACGCTTTGCCTCTGAAAAAGAATCGCGTGCAGCTTTTGGACAACCTCTAAATATTAGAGAAACTGGTATTGATGTTATAGACAGATATGAGGCCTATGGAAAATTGAATACCTGGTTAACGAGTTGGGGAGAACATCATGCTCCGTTTGTCATGCTTGGTGAAGAAGGGGATGGAAAAACGTGGACTATTGCTACGTGGTTAGCACAAAACATGAATAAATTTCCACCCATCATTTTTATAACTTCTAAACTCGTTTCTTCAAATGAGCCTATTACCCTATTAGTTAATATTATCAAAAAGCAATTGTCTGAACCACGAAATGGTTATTGGGAAAAACGTTTTAAAAATTGGTTAGGCCGAGCAAAAACATCAGAACCTTTGCTTGTATTAGTATTAGATGGAGTCAACGAGAATATAAAATTTGATTGGCGAGGATTATTAGAATCACTTGATGTTGAACCTTGGCTGGCACGTCTTGCGCTCATACTCACTTGTCGAACGGAATATTGGAAAAGGCATTTTGAGTATTATTTAACTGAGCATGTTTGGACATTGCCAAGTTTTAATGATAAAGAACTCTCACAGGCTTTGGCAACAAAAGCTTTGAATCGCACTGATATTCCGCAAAGTGTGATGAATTTGATTTCAAAACCACGCTATTTTGACTTAATGGTTCAATTAAAAGACAAAATAGCAGACAGTGGCGATGTGACTGTTGAACGCTTGATTTATGAAGATTGGAAAGACAGAACCCGTAGAAAAAAACAAGTTGAGAACCTTAATAATGAGGATTTTCTGTCCTTGATCTCAGACATTTCTGAAAAATTTAAGGACAAAACCTCTTTAAAAAGAGCCGATATCGAAATTTACTTTAAAAATTCAACCGATTTATTTGAGGAATTTGTCAGTAGCAAAATTCTGGTACGTAAAACAGGGATAAAGGAACGATATGTCGTTGATAAAAAATATTTAATTGTGGGGTTAGGACGACTACTGGCCGATGAAATATGGAATATTGCTAACCATGGAATACCTGTCATTGAGGAAACTATTGCACATTGGTTAGAACCTCAATCGGATATGGACATTAAAGTAGCAATCTGTGGTGCTGCTGTATTTCAAGCCTTGATGAGTGATGATTTTCCAGAAACAGCCAGAACAGCACTTTTTATCTATTGGATTAATGGACAGAATCTTGAAGAAGAAACGTGGGATAGAGTACCGACATATCTGTCTATCAGGCCAGAAACTTACTTAAATGTTGCAGAAAATTTGTGGTCATTATCAAGCTATAATCAAATAGCTCAAGATATGATGATGGAAGGTTTTCTTCGATATGGAAAATGGCCTAAAATCCAACAAGCACTTATTCCACGCTTTGAAAATTGGATGGGATTTATCTACCTTTATGGATATGCTTACCGAGGATTTGGAAAAACAGAAGAAAAAAGACAAGAGGAACGACAGAAAATCGCTGAGCGTATTGGAAAAAATAACATTGATGTAGGCCCTTTGGAGGTAACCGACTATGTTTTAAATGTGATCACAGATGAAGGGTTATTACAATTAGCGCGTGTTGCCTTAGCTGTTATATCACACCAACCAAGAAAGCCTTATATCAAAGCAATAACAACAGGGATTTTGGCGAGAACTATTATGGGATATGTCAACTTTGAAGCTGAAATAGCATGGACTTTGCGAACTGCTCCAGATCATATTTGGCCTCTTATAGAAGAAAAAGCTCAACAATTTTTAGAAGTAAACATGACAGTTTATAAGCAAGCGGCATATTGGTTATTAACTTATTCAGGTCATTCAAAAGCATACCAATTAAGACAACAATTGCCAGAAAATTTAGTTTCTAAAAATTGGGTATGGGAACAATGTCGAGATAATCCTTGTGAATTACACTTTTGTCAGTGGACAAAGGACAATTATCAAACGTGTTTGTCCAAAACCAATGATGCTTTTCTAATTGCTAAAGCACTAAAACAGATTGCATTGGATCCAAAACTTCCGATACCAGACAATTTATCTCAAAAATTAGAACCTATAAGAGAAGGCATTCAGCATGAAAAACTCTCTACATATCTGGGGCAGACTGGCGAGGATATTCTTTTGAAAGAAGGAGAAGTCGCCGTCTGTGCTATTGCCCCCAATATACTGGCAGATATTTTAAAAAGATTAGCTCGAAGTTTACCGCAACGAGCAAATCAAACATTACATAAAGCGGCATGGCGTATTTCAGAAAATAGGTTAATTATGACAGAGGCTGAAAAAGAGGCGATTTGTCGAGCATGGCTGAGTGTTTTGGGGCAGGATGGTAATCATGACGATTCATTGGCGGAAAATGTACTTTTCTTCTGTACTATACAAGATAGGGATGCGAGTGAACAAATAGAATTACTCTTATTGAGAGGTGATAAAACATCATATTTTAATGACTCACCTCCTATTTTTAAGCCGCTTTCTTCAAAAAAGGCGATTGAATATCTTCAGAAAACTGAAGAAATCACTGACACTGCTTTTTTAACCAATGTTTTGTGGTTTATTTCAGCCAACCCCAAGTCAGTACCCAATAGTGCTAAACAATATATTCTTAATTTGCTAGATTCCGATAAAAGTCACATTAGAGCAAGTGTACTTCAAATCATTTTGGGTATGGAAAACAAAACATTGGGTCAAGCTGTAATAGAGAAAGGATGGCAATGGAATAACAAAAATTCTGATGAAGAAAATCATTGGGGTAGTCTTATTTTATGTGAATTTGGCACAGATATGCCCTATTCTGATTTGCTTCTGAGAGTTTCTCCAACACTTGCAGGATATATGCTGAAAAAGCGTGGTTGCGACAAAGAAGAGATTTTACAGTATGCCGATTATTTGATGGAAATATGGAAACACATAACGGGACAAAAAATAGCTATTTCTGAAGAGATTTCAAAAATTGAACTGATTTATGATGTTCAATCCAATGAGGTTAGCCCTGATTTCAGAACAATTTCAGATGAGCCTCATGGT
>JAYQWI020000724.1:0-5060 GCA_035871815.2 Candidatus Parabeggiatoa communis | reverse complement strand
ATTTTTTTTAATGGTTAACTGATAATCATCCGTTTTTAACTGACTATATCCCTTGCGTTTGGTTTTTTTAAAAAGCGTTGGTTTTAAAGTGGGGTAAACTACCCAATATTCGGCAAGGGCGTCGATGTCTGTATTCGGTATCCCCCCTTTTAAATGGGCTTCAATATCTTGGACATCTTCCGTTTCTTGGCTGTCGATATATCTTGGAATGTTTAAGTTAAATTCATTGGCTTCAATTTCGGCAACGGCAACCATGCGACTGTAGCCCGCAATGTCTTGCCCGGCATTAAACACATCCGTTATTTTGCGAATATCTTGCTCGCGCAAGCGGTTTTTGTTGCCCTCTTTGACAAATCCTTTGCCAGCATCAATCATAAAAATCCCTTTGCGATTCTGAGCATTTTCTTTGTCTAACACAATAATCGCGGCCGGAATACCGGTACCATAAAATAAGTTAGCTGGCAAACCAATTATTCCTTTTATATAGCCTTTGCGGATAAGTTTTTGGCGGATTTCGGATTCGGTATTGCCCCTAAATAAAACGCCATGCGGCAAAATAACCGCACCTTTCCCATGCCTTTTTAACGAACCGACGATGTGCAACAAATAAGCATAATCGCCATTTTTATCTGGTGGAACCCCATAATCAGCAAAACGATTGTAGGGATTATCATCAGGCAAACTCAATCCATTGCTCCAACGCTTATCGCTAAAAGGCGGATTGGCAACGACATAATCAAAGGTTTGCAGGTTGCCCTTTTTCTTAAACAAAGGTTGAGCAAGTGTATTGCCTTGTTTGATTAAAATTTCCGGATTGTTATGCAAAACCATATTCATATAAGCCAATCCAGCCGTAGCACTGTCTTTTTCTTGTCCGTATAGCGAAACCTTTTTTTGTGCTTCTTCACCCACTTTTAACAATAACGAACCGGAACCACAAGTGGGATCATAAACGGTAGTATCTGCCTTGGCGTTTTCTTTATTAATGCCAATGATTTTTGCCATTATTCGGCTAACTTCGGCCGGCGTATAAAATTGCCCTTTGCTTTTTCCGCTTTCGGTGGCAAAGTGACGCATTAAATATTCGTAGGCATCGCCAAGAATGTCATCACCATCGGCTCGGTTTTTGCTAAAATCTAAGGCTGGATTTTCAAAAATGGCAATCAGATTAGTTAATCTGTCCACCATTTCCTTACCGCTGCCTAACTTGTTCACATCATTGAAGTCAGGCATATCCGCCAGTTGATTGGCTTCGACAATTTTGCCCAGAATTTTTTTGTTGATATCGTCGCCAATGCTTTTACGCCCTTTAAGAGCCACCATATCTTTAAAACCTGCTCCTTCTGGAACGGTTATCGGCGCAAACAGTACCCCGGCATATTTGTCACTGATGTATTTTACAAATAACATTACCAAGACATAATCTTTGTATTGGCTGGCATCCATTCCACCCCTTAATTCATCACAACTTGCCCAAAGACTGCTGTATAATTCTGATTTTTTGATAGCCATGTCTAATATTAAAGAAAAATAAAATATTATACCAAAGAGACGCGAAGCATCGCGTCTCTACGAAAGCGCGAATTGTAGAGACGCGATGCCTCGCGTCTCTAATTACAAATAAACATTGCTTCTATTAAAAGCAACCGGGCCCCTTGCGCTAAAATACCTGTTTATTTGTGCTTCAGTACTTATAACTTTGCTCTCCCAATATAATCGTGCTAAAGTTTACGATTCCCTTCTTTCATCACCGAACAAATAATCCGGTGAAAGTCCAAAGCCCCGCAAGGCACAGAACTCCGAACCCCATCACCGAAATATTGACAGTAAGCAATATTTTGGCGTTTTGCAAGTGGCACATCGCCTTAAGTCGTAAAGACTTCTTCAAGCATTTCAATCACAAAACGTCGGTGGATGCTGTCAGGTACGCTTTCTAACCTTTTTAGCAACTTAGCACCATTTTGTTCAGCATCCAAAATACGCAAGACTTTCCCCATATCGCGGGCAGTCGCCCCGCCATCCATAAAAGCAGCGTCAATGATTAAATCCAACGCTTTCGTGTACCGCAATGTTGCCAATGCCGCAGCCGCGACCTTACGCACACTGGCACTCGCATCATGCAACATTTCGACAAATTGTGCAATAATGGTATCCCTATTTATTTCTTCAGAGGCCATTTCGACATCAATTTGTTGACGCTGTTCAGCGTCTGTTGGGATAAGTCTTGTCAACGATTGGATTGTCTGTGTACGCACACTGGCATCATCATCTTGCAAACCGGCAAACAGGACGGGTATAGCTGACCTATTACCCAGTGTACCTAAAGCCCGCGTACACGCCAGACGCAAGTCATTATCCCCGACTTTCACAAGGGTTGCCAAGCTGCCTAAAGCATTCGCCAATCCATTGGTTTCTGGCGAGCGATCTGCGATATGTCCCAAAGACTCGGCTGCCTCCCGACACAAAACCAGATCATCATCGTTGAGTGCCTCAATCAACGCCTGAAAGGCCTCAATACGGTCACTATTGCCCAAGATACGGGCACTCAAGTGACGCACATCCGCCGCGACATCCACCTTTTTATGAACAAATAAACGTTCGCCTAGCTCAATATTTTCTTGAGCGATTGCCATGTATTCTTGGATTTCCGCATTAACACCTTCTAAATTTTGTGATAATACTGCGGTATTGGTTGATTCATTCATCAACAAAGCAGCTTCCGCATTATCCATCGCAATGGCCTCCAGTGTGGACATCGCTGGGCGCTGTTCAATGGTTGGTGTCTCACTGTCCTCCGTGGCTTGTAGGTTCTCGGCCGCCAAGGATTCAGCGTCTATCAAGGGTTGCGCGTCATCGGGCGTTATTTTAGCCTGATCTGAAGGAGTAGAGACTTTAGCCGATTCAACATCTGGAGTAGAGGCTTTAGGCGGTTCGATTTTGCCCTTTAAGCTCGCAATTATTATTTCCAGTGGGGTAGGTGATGCTTGTTCATTATCTGTGGCTTGGACTTCTGGCGACGGCGCATCAGCATTGGTGGGTTTGCTAACCTCAGACTCCCGGCGTTTTTCCAATTGCATCAACGCATTCAATGCCGCCAATCGAACCTGTTGCGCGTCATCTTTTATCGCCCAACTCAAAATGCCTACCGCTTCAGTATTCCCCAACATGCCAAGGGCTGTCGCAACAATACTGCGCAACTCCGCCTCACGTTCTTGATCAGACAGTATCTCTAGCAGCACAGTGAGTACGGTGTGATCACCTAGATGGGCGAGCAAAGTACAGGCCGCGGAGACCACCGTGTTATCTTGATCACTGAGACATTGCCGAATTTTGTCAAGCGTGTTCCAATCCTGCGGCGTTGAAACACGAGGGATTGCACAACGCAGGGCAGTCAACGTGGCCGCCCGCACTGCCGGACTGGCATCGGTGAGCAAGGGCACAAGTTTCTCGCGCACCCTATCAACATGATCTGGGGTTACCGATAAATCCGCTGTGACTTCGATTGCGGCACTCCGCACCAAAGGATCGGGGTCTTTGAGATACCGCAACATAATATCTATATAGTGCGAAGCCCCCAGTTTTCCAAGCGCACGGAGAGCTGCAACCCGCACTTCACCTTCCCGGTCTGTCATCGCATAAGCGACGGCCTTGTGTACCTCAGGGGATTTGGACAAACCCAACGCGGTGGCCGCCCGGCGGCGTTCCCGTGGCGAGCCGCTGGTGAGCCGCTGGATCAGAACATTGTTACCTTCACCGCCAATAAGCGCAAAGGCAGTTAGTACTTCACTTTCAATCGCTTGGCCTTCTTCATCCCCTAAAATGCTCGCCAGCACCGGGATAGCCTCAGTGACACGCAGACGACCTAATGCCTCCACCGCCAAAAGCTGCATATCCCACCAAGCATCCCAGTCTTCGGTATCGTCCCAATCCATCTCTTCTGGGCAACTTTTGGTTATTTCCAATAAAGGCGTAATAACGTCCGTTCCCCCGATTTGGCCTAATGCTTTGACGACAGCGGTTTTGACTTCACCGTTGGGATCATGCGTGAGCGAGTCCAACAATGGGGGGATAGCCGAAGGGTTTCCAATACGCCCCAGTGCCTCAGCGGCATCTATTGAAACGTCTAAATCCTCATCTCGCAGACATTGAACCAATGCGGGTATTGCCGACGTGTCCCCCAGTGCCCCCAATGCTCTGGAAGCGTAACAACGATCCGCTTCGTCACCAGTGGATGTCAAGTGGCACAATGTTTCTATTACTTGTTTTCGGTTAGTCATTAAAGTCTACTCAAAACTTTTACACTCTTGTGAACTTTGGAACGAAGTAGTTGGTGTACTTGGCTATGAACGAAAACCGCGATGGATGCTATCCGGCACAGGAGTCATTTAATGAGACAGAACTTCTGGGTAATGGGTAATGGGTCAAAAATTTATTAATTATACATACCAATTATCAATAAGTTATTACAAATTAATGACAAATATTCCTATTGAGTCATCCCTCGCAAGAGCCCGGTGCCAACCTCAGCCCCTATTACCTATTGCTTCTTATACTGTTACTCGATGAACACACTTTTGATGTTATTTAACTTTGCAACAATCCATTTTTGAGCCTTTAAATAGACAACTTATTGATTTTTAAAATGATTTAGGTTTTAGTAAATAAAATAAAAAACGTGATCATCGAGTATTACCTATTACCAATATCTTGATATTTTTTAAATTGAGCCCCTTGCAAAACGGTCAAAAAAAGTTGTTATAAGGAAGTTCCAAAAAAATAATTATCCCAAAAGGCAATTCAAGCCGGTTTGTTTAATTTTTCTTATTCTCTGCGGCTCTGCGGCTCTGCGTGAGCCGACAGTTTGTTACAAATTATTTGTGTGAGTAGCCCTGCGGGATAATTTATTTTTTTGATATTCCTAACCCAATCGAAAAATGCTTGAAATTAAACTAAACAGGAGTTTTTATGGCTGCTACAGATAGCCCTCTCAAACGTTTGGTGACGACTTTTATTGATGATTTTGCGCCCTGGCTTCTTGAAAGTGAGGTTTCCAGTGTCAC
>JAYQWI020000723.1:0-2106 GCA_035871815.2 Candidatus Parabeggiatoa communis | reverse complement strand
GGGCGGAACTGATGAGTTCATCAAATGCCCGGTATTTATCCTTTTTTATAAACAATCCTTGTAGTTATATCTTGTAGTTATAGAACGAGATGGAAAAAACTTGAACATCGAGTATTAGACAAATTCACTTCAAGGCCTTTCACATCTCGGTGGAGTGGCGAAAGCTTTCGGCTGTCAGGTTTTCAAAAGTTATTTTATGAAGGGGGCAGCGATAAATCGTGCCATGGCTTCAGGCAGTTTAAGTTGCCTAAGTTGCCCCAAAAAAAACAAAAAAACGATAAAATTTTGAACAAATTGAATCTTATTTGTAATAAAAATATCAAATTGAAGAGTCACTGTTCACGCCAGTTTTGGGTTTTACTGATCTTAACATCTATAACGTCGCTTTCTGCTTTTTTATATTTCCAAGTGATTCAACTCGTTGCAGTAAATCCTCACTTATTTCAATAAGTTAGTTCTTTTAATAATTGTTTTCTTGGCGCCAAGAAAGCTATTTCCAAATAACCTTCATATTCTGCAATATTGCGTTGTTTGTGACACTGCTCCAATACTCGCCATTTAACCTTTTCCACCCCTAAAGTTTGTTCCAGACATTGAAAGACTAAATAACGACTATCCGAACGATAACCATGCCACCGCATAGCTGCAAGTGACAAAGCATGCGCTGCCCCATAAGCAAGATGAAACTGGCTATCTGCTGACAACCCAGTTAACTGACTATCTTGCAAGCGTGCTTTAGCAGAAGCGATCATGCCATCAAATTCATCTTGATTGGGTGGTTCAAGTTTCAATTGTCCTGTTTTAACTAGATTATCCAATTTTTCTAATGACATTTTCGCTTCCCATGATAATGATTTTTTATTGTTGCACAATGCGTGTTAAAAAACTATTTCCTTGTTGCAACTTTTCATTGAAATCTGATAGCAAATAAATACTTGGATTGATAGCGCGTTGCAATTCTGATTCGGCAGGCATCAATAAATTCATTATATCGGCATAAGCCAAATCATTGCCGACGATAATCATTAGATCAGTATCACTTTTTTGGGTATCTGTCGCTTTAGCAATGGAGCCATAGATAAAGGCAAAAACGATGGACTCCTTTATTGGCTCAAGGGTTTGTCGTATAAGATCGGCTATACCAAATGTTTTGCGAGTAATGGCACACATCCATTGTAAACCGGAGCGGATGAATTGGCCTGATAATGCTTTTGGTTACCAATAGGCTTAACTGTCAATAAACCTGCTGCCGTCATTTTTTCTAGCTCGCGTTTAATCGTACCTTTGCCAATTCCCGCCAGTCGTACAATCTCATTCAGATAGAATGTTGTGTCTGGCTTTTGGAATAATAGGCCCATGATCTTTTGCTGGGTTTTGGTAAAAAGCGCATCGCCGATGCTGATTGTTTGTCGCATCAAATATTTCCAATCAATTGAGTCTCAAATTGGGTATGATAGGTCTCAAAGTGGGACTTACATCTTGGCCCCAAATTAAGACATCCGTATCAAAATATCACTATACCGCCCTCCTCGAATCCGGTTCATTTGTTCTTCAACGGATTCCACGTCGTTACGACAAAAAGGGGTGTTCACAAACTTTCTTGTTTTTAGTTTTTAAGACTTTCTTAATGAGCCTCCTAATTTTTATACAATAGCGTATTTGCCCCTTTTCGTTGCGCTCCAATTTGTAATGATTAAAAATTAATAATTAATAGACTTATCCCTATTAAAGCTGACACGTTTGTAAACCCAATCTGAAAGTGCTGAAATGTGAGGAAGAGAGGTTTGAAAGTTTGAAATGATAGAACGCTGATTAGATTGATTAACGCCTGATTAAAAAATCAGTGCAGTCATGACAAGAGGCAAAATCAGCGTTTTATCAAAAAAAAATCAGTGTAAATCGTGACAATCAGCGTCATCAGCCTTCTATCAAAAAAACGTTTCCGAAACGCTAACGTTCAGACTCTTCAGCTTGTGAAGCGTCTAAAGGTAATGGCACAAAACAAAAACCATTGACAATAAGTTGGGTATTAATAGTGATTTGTGTAGTCATACAAATTTCAATTTTATTATTCTCAACGCTTATCTTTTCTATATGCACTTTCGT
>JAYQWI020000722.1:0-3631 GCA_035871815.2 Candidatus Parabeggiatoa communis | reverse complement strand
AAAATCACTCCCTTGCCACGTATTCAAGGCCTTAAAAAAAGCCTCATTTTCTTCTTTACCCTGACGCAGATGCTCAACAAACGTTAAACCCGATTCTGGAAAAAAATATAACGGTTGACTCACCCCTTGCCAGTAAAAATCCTTTAACAGGCTATGCAAAATCGCCTGGCTATCCGTAACCGGTTCAAATGTCCAAGCTTCATGATTCCCTATCAACACGCTATGACGCGGTAAATGCTTATCTGGTAAACTATTCAGTATTAAATGATGAATCCACAGTTGAATGAAATCTTTTTAACGCAAGAGGCGCGAGAGGCGCAAGAGGCGCAAGAAAGGCTTTGAGTTGTCCGCGTCTTTTGCGTTTTATGACGTTCACAATGCTTGCAAATGCCCCAACAACGGTTCAAAAAACTTTTTTGATAACCCCTTAAACGCTTCCTCTTCTAACGGTGTTTTAGACTCTAAACTTCTAAAACATAATTGATAATACTCATCTTCCGCTTCACCTCGCCCAAAATCACTCCCTTGCCACGTATTCAAGGCCTTAAAAAAAGCCTCATTTTCTTCTTTACCCTGACGCAGATGCTCAACAAACGTTAAACCCGATTCTGGAAAAAAATATAACGGTTGAATCACCCCTTGCCAGTAAAAATCCCTTAACAAGCTATGCAAAATCGCCTGACTATCCGTAACCGGTTCAAATGTCCAAGCCTCATTATTGCCTATCAACACGCTATGATGGGGTAAATGCTTATCTGGTAAACTATTCAGTATTAAATGATGAATCCACAGTTGAATGAAATCTTTCGCTTTCAATTTTGAACAGCGATAATGCACTAAGTGATCGCGCCACAAGCGCCCTAAGCGCCCTGTGATACGCATATCACCTACTGTCAAATTGATAGGCACCGTTTCCATTTTCTTTTGTTTCATCGTCACCTGTTGAACCTGTTCAACAAATGGTTGGACTTGTTCCGTCAACTGGCTATACACATAATCCCCAATTTGCCCGTAAGGCAACTGTCCAGTCGCTCTCACCACCGTTTTATAAGCCTCTAAATCGCCCCCTTGTAAACTTTTTTCCACCAGCGTTTGATTCAACTGATAACGATCTAACCCTTGCACCTCAAACGGTTCACTTTCATCCAGTAACTCAGCCCCAGCTTGTAAAACAATCCCTAATCGCTCTTTCAACAAAAACGCAATCGGTTGTCTAAAAAAACGAGTCAAGCGATTGATATCAAGGGTTTTCCATTCCGCTTCCGGTTCCGGTGCTGGCAACGGTTCAACAATAAAAGGTTTTGAAAAAGCCTCTTCATTTAACAAGGCCCGACTGGCCGTACAATATTCACTGGAATAACTAAACAACCGCTTATCTTGATGATTAAAATAACTCGGACTAAAAGCTTGCAAAGGATGATGTATAACCACTTGATCCAAAATACTTTTGTGGAAAGAACTGAAACCCTTACTGATATAATCCAACAACTCACTGACTAACACCGAAGGCGGCATAATGCTATTATCATGAATACTTTGCCCCACATAACTGATATAAAAACAATCACGCGCTGATAACAGCGATTCCAAAAACAAATAACGATCATTCTGCCGACGGGAGCGATCACCGCGTCGCGGGTTTTTCGCAATCAAATCAAAACCTAACGGCTTACTCGTGCGCGGATAAGCTTGATCATTCATGCCTAACAAAGCAATCACTTTAAAAGGAATACTCCGCATCGGCAACATCGCGCAAAATGACACCTTGCCTGTCATAAAATGACTGCTCTGCTCCTCTTGAGCGAGCGGATAACGTAAACATTCCAAAATCACATCAGGACTCACCTGTTCGTTAAAATCGGCTTGCTGACTCTGCTTAACCAAATCTTGGAGTACTTTACGAATCGCTTGCGTTTGAGTCGTTTCCGTTTCGGATGCCAGAAACCTCTCCAACAACTGATTTAAAAACGCACGCCATTCTGGCAAAGTGCGAGATTGCTCTAAAGTTTGCACACAATCAAACAAGGTTTCAACAAAGGCCACTAATTTACCCAAGATTAACGTATCACTGCCCTCAATCTCATCATAAGGCAAGATATCCTGAAACAACTGCTCACCACCTCCGGGCAAGGCATAGCCTAATAACAAACGCTTTAAACCCGCTTGCCAAGTATTTTCATCAAAAGCCGGTAAATTCATACGTTCTCGATCGGCCTTATCCATTCCCCAACGTATGCGCGTCTGCTCAATCCAATGGCGAATCAAATCTAAATCTTGCTCATTCAATCCAAAACGTTTTTGCACTACCTCCGCTTCTAAGACTGCCAACACACGGCTAACCGAAAAACGACTATTACGCAATTCCAAAATCGCGAAAAAGGCATCAATCAAAGCACTTTCACCGCGTAAACTGCGATCCGCAATACTAAACGGGATTCTTTTCGCCTCTTCAGGTGTCGTATCAAATACGGCCTCAATAAAAGGCGCATAGGTTTCAATTTCAGGCATCATCACCAGCACATCTTTAGGCAACAAATCAGGATGCTGTTCAAACAAAGCCAACAATTGATCATGCAAAACCTCCACTTCACGCATTGGGCTATGACACGCATGAATTTGGAGAGAATGATCATCCCCATCAATCAGTGTCGCGCCACTCCGATCTTCCAAATACAAAATATCGGACTGAATACTTTGGAGCAGTGTCAATTCTGGCGCATTGTCTTCTTCTGAAATCGAATCGCGCGCATCAAAATAGTCATGAGAATCATGAGGATATTCATTCAGCATATCAATAAAATCACGCCCCATTTTACCCATCGACGCTAACAAACTATTGCCTTTTTCAAAATACAAGGCTTCAGGTGCCACAGGCTCACCTTTCACCCGTGCTGTTCTAAAAGCCATATCACTATCAGAAACAATACGGCCCCAATATTCCTGACAAGGATTCAGCAAAAAAACATGTACCTCTGTCACCTTCCCCAATTTTGCAAACACTTCTAAATGAAACGGCGGCAAAGCCGAAATACCAAACACCGATAAACGTTGTGGAAAGCGCCGATTGTTAGTGATATTAGACAACTGCTTAAAAAAATCAGTTCGTAACTTAGCGCGATGCGAAGGCCCATGCCGTTCTACCAAATTTTGCCACAACAAAGCTTGCCACTGCGCCTGCGAATCATTTTCCAACTCCGCCGGCTGTTTTCCCTTCTCCCACTCATCCAACCAAGTGGGCCGATAAACCAGATATTGATCAAAGATATCCGCCAATCGCCAAGCCAATTGAAAACGTTTAATATCCGAGTCATCATTCTGCAAATAGCTTTGTAATTCAGCACATTCAGGATAATCCAAAAAATCAGGCAAGATAGCCATCAAACTCCAAACCATCACCTCACGCTCAAAGGCAGACGTATCGGGCAAACTGCCGGGCAAAGTGTCTTTAAACACGCGCCATAAAAGCTGATTGGGAAACGGAAAATAACCCTGTGCCCACACCCCTAACTGTTCAGCCAACGCCATCGACAACCATCGTTCCATCCCCTTACTTTGCACAACAATCGTTTCCGCGATCAAAGGGGGTAAAGGCTGATCATGAATAACCGTCGCAAAAGCTTTGATTAAATGT
>JAYQWI020000721.1:0-4431 GCA_035871815.2 Candidatus Parabeggiatoa communis | reverse complement strand
ACAGCAGGTCCAGCAACGGCTTCATATTACAGAGGATGATAGGATTCAGGTTGTGGGGCAGTGTGAACACCAAATGATAATAGGTGGCAGGCAATAGTTCTGACACCCGTTTATCTAACCATTTTTCCTTGGTCATGGTCTGGCATTTGGGGCAGTGCCGGTTCCTGCAGGAGTTGTAGGAGTTCTTTTGGAAATCGCAGTCAGGGCAAGCGTCTATATGGCCTCCTAAAGCAGCTGTTCGGCAGGTAATGATTTTATTCATGACCTTTATCTGTTCGTGTGAAGCTCCGAAAGTTTCCAAAAAGCGTTGCCCAGCGTGTCTGAAGATATCGGCAATGTCATGTTCGGGTCTGCTGCTTTTATTGCAGCATTCTCCGTTCATTAAAGCACCACGTCAGCCGGGCTGACAACTTGGGATATGGCCTCATTGCTGATGTGAAGATACTTTGCCGTGGTTCTGATGGATTTATGACCGAGCATCTGCTGAAGTACATGTGTCCGGGTTCCCTGTTCGAGAAGGTGAGTCGCAAAGCAGTGACGAAGGGTATGTATGCCTTTGCCACGTTTTACACCGGCTTCTAACTTGGCCGTGTAATAAATTTTCTGAGCTGTCTCAACTGGCATCGGTTTTGATTTGGTTTTGCCAAAAAAGATCCATTCGTTTGGTTTAAAAAGGCGCCAGTAGTCTTCCAGAGTCTGTAGCAAGGTATCTGACAAGACTGTATACCGGTCTTTTCTGCCTTTACCTTGCTCTATCCGTATCATTTTGCGGGATCTTTCAATGTGTATCGGTTGGAGCTTTACAACTTCACTGACCCGCAATCCTGCGCTGTATGTGGCCAGAAGAAGGGCATAATGCTTGGGGTTGGTGCAGGCATTCAGTATTTGCGCCACTTCTTCCCGGCTCAGTGCCATGAAGATTTTCCTTTCCTGAGGCCGGGGCGGTATGGAAATCTTGGGCTCCCGTTTTAATACATGCCTGTAAAATCTCTTTATCCCTGAGAACTGTACATTGCAGCTACTCCAGGCCAGTTGTCGGTCTGCAATAATATAGTCGAGATAATCTTGGATCTGGGAATCGGTCAGTTGATCCGGTGCTTGCTTGTAGTGCGCGGCAAGCAATTTTACCGCATTCATATACGCCGCATTTGTTTTTGGCGAAAGCCGGTGAAGAGTCATGTGTCGATCAAATTTTTGGCGAAGTTGTGTCATCTTTTCCTCCTGAATTATGGGTGAATACTCAGGAGAATGATGGAATAAGACAGGGTAAATATAAAGGGATATTGTATAGTCGCGGCTGACTGGCCCATCAATGGGTAAGATGCCAGGTTGGCATTTCTTTCCGCGGAGCGGTTTTGTTCAACAAAATGTTTTTAGGGAAAACCTACGCTGCGCTCCAACTTTAACCAATTTATAAGTAAAGGATCAGAATGAGTATTTTGTGGTGGGAAAAAACAGTCGAATATTATTTTGGGTGCGGATCTGTTACATATGACTACCAAACCAATAATTCAAGGCACTTAGGCCGATAAAGTTAGTAAAAAACAACAAGATTTCCTGAGATAACGAGAAGCCGCACTGCTATGTGCCATTCCGGCTCAATTTTTTATCGATCAAATAAAAAAAGCTGGACAGGCAGCCATATATCCTTTATGAAAGGGTAGACGAAAGGAGCATGGTCATGCCAGCATTGATAAAGCAACAAAGGTTCTGTGGAAGAAACTTTTCAACGGACGAGCTGCTAATGATTCAGGACGTTGTGGGCATTTGCGGCGGCATCAGTCGTAATGAACTAGCTCACACAGTATGTGAACTCTTGGACTGGAGGCGGCCCAGAGGCGGATTGAAGGCTCGAGAGTGTAATGACTTTCTGGAACTTTTGGAAACCAAAGAGATCCTTGAACTTCCTGAAAAAAGGCAGACCGGCCATTGCGGTCCCCAAAAGTTCAAGAAAGAGGTCGTAGACAACGAGCCATACAGCATGCTTTCCGGGAGCGTAGAAGAGTTCGCACCCCTGGATATCAAACGTGTTCAAAGCCGTGAACAGCGAGATCTTTTTAAGGATCTTCTAAGTCGTTACCATTACCTGGGTTATGCCATGCCCTTTGGGGCAAGGATTCAATATTTGGTCCATGTGAATAACCCCAGTAGAGAAGTGGTAGGCTGCATTCAATTTTCCAGCCCGGCTTGGCGGATGAAGGCAAGGGACCAATGGATCGGTTGGGACGAAAAAAGGCGTTGCGAGGCACTACAGCAGGTGGTTAACAACAGCCGGTTTCTGGTACTGGCCCCAATTCGTAATCTGGCAAGCAGCATGCTGTCCGCATCCCTTAAGCATCTTCGATCCGACTGGGAAGAGCAATATGGGGTTACCCCCCTTCTTTTGGAGACCATAGTGGACCAAAAACTGTATCATGGAGGATGTTACCGGGCTGCCAACTGGATAGAAATAGGCAGGACCAGTGGGCGCGGACGAATGGATAAAACCCACAAGCGCCATGGGAAAGCGGTGAAAACCATCCTAATTTATCCGCTTATAAAAAACGCCCGGCGCCAGCTTAAAGAGGGGAGGTAAAGCTTATGGGTGCAGCCCCGGCACTTTCTTCCTTTGAATGGGCCTATGGACGGAGCAGTGAATGTTTTGAACATATCATTTCTTTCCTTGATTCCGGAAAGGGCAATTCAATGGATATGAGCCAATTGGAAAAGGAACTTGAAAAGCGGGGACGTGAGTTGATGCGTACCCTGCTTCAAGAATACCTTAATAAGCGCAGCCCCGGTACAAGTAGTGAACCCGTTTTGGATGCAGACGATATCAGACGCACTGAACGTCCGGACCAGGAACGCAAAATCGAAACAGTATTCGGAAGGGTTAGCTTGAGCCGTATGGGATATGCAGAGAAAGGGCACAGAAGTCTTCATCCTCTGGATGGAGAACTCAATCTTCCTCCTGATCTTTATTCCCTTGAGCTCCAGCACAGGGTGGCGGAAGAGGCAGCCAAGAACTCCTTTGAAGAGGTTGTGGCAACCATAGACAAAACCACCGGAGGCCATGTCCCTAAGCGCCAGGCCGAAGAAGTTGCCAAACGGTCGGCCCGTGATTTTGATGCGTTTTATCAGATGCGGCAATGCCATGCATCCGAAGAAAAGACTACGGGATCCATCCTGACAATCACCGCTGACGGGAAAGGCGTGGTGCTGCACGAGAAAGATCTCAGGGAACAAACCCGTAAAGCGGCAGAAAAACGTCGACAAAAGATGGGTAAACGATTGTCCAAAGGAGAGAAAAAGAACGCCAAACGCATGGCAACCGTTGCTGCCGTTTACACCACGTCTGCCTTTGAGCGTACTCCCGAAGACCTGCTTTCCGAAGGTGGATCTCGAATCGATAAGATGAAGTGCCCTCCCATAGAAAATAAACGAGTCTGGGCCAGCCTTGAAAAAACGCCTAAAGAGGTCATTGTCGAGGCCTTTGCAGAGGCTGAGAACCGAGACCCCAACCATGATAAGACCTGGGTAGGGCTGGTGGACGGCAACAATAGTCAAATCAATATTCTAAAAAAAATTGCCAAAGCCAAAGGCATCGAACTGACCATCATTGTTGATATCATTCATGTCATAGAATACCTTTGGGAGGCGGGCAGAGCCTTTCATCCTAAATCGGGCCCGGAACTTGAGAAATGGGTTCAGCATCGCCTAAAAAAAATACTTGAGGGAAAGGCAGGCCACATGGCAGGAGGGATGCGCCGCAGTGCAACCAGGAAGAAACTCAGTCCCAAAGAACGGGCCCCTGTGGATAAATGCGCTACCTACCTGCTCAACAAATCGCCTTATCTTAGGTACGATCGTTATCTTGCCGATGGGTTGCCTATCGCTACCGGGGTGATCGAGGGCGCTTGCCGGCATCTTGTAAAAGATCGTATGGAGATCACTGGTGCCAAATGGGGACTTCAAGGCGCTGAAGCCGTATTGCGCCTGCGAGCCTTACGAGCGAGCAAGGATTTTGATAAATACTGGCTGTTCCATGAGGAGTGTGAATACAAACGGAATCATCAGGATCATTATGCGGATGGTGTCGTTCCTGCCACTACAAACTCAAGGCCAGCGCAAAAAAAACCAAAGCTGCGGGTTATTAAATAAACCCAGCGGAAAAATGAGACAAAAAAAACACCCCAAAGTGACGGTAACGTAAAAATACAAAAAAGCCACACCCGTTTGATATGCAAATACTGCGGCACAGGATGACCAAAATGATAACGACATCGAAAATACAAAAGAGCCACACCCAATTCATTTGGTATATTTCGTGACAGCGCATCACACATTTGAATAGGAGGATGCCGGCCATTGTCACGCATCCCATACAGTCGGCCAATATTTTCACCGGCATGATTCCGACCGGTAAAAAATAAGGCTACTTTTTGATTTTCA
>JAYQWI020000720.1:0-3662 GCA_035871815.2 Candidatus Parabeggiatoa communis | reverse complement strand
ATGATGTTTGAATAAGACATCATAGCAGCCAAGGGTATCGCTCCAAGTGATAATGACTTCATAAGCTGATTCGTCTGTCAGTTGCCATAAGTCTTCTGGATCGATGCCGACGGGCTGATGTTTGGAAAGGGTTTCCTGTAGTTGACCCACCATTTCAGTGGGCGCGGCGTTGGTAAGCCATTCTAAGGTTTTGATTTCTGTTTCCAGACGCGCATTCGGTAGCCCTCGCACGCCAAAACTTTGGGCATGAGGGGACCGCGTTTCCCCTTGAAGCGTTTCACTTGAAACGGAGGCCGTTTCACTATTCCCTTGTAATCGTTGGCGAATACTTTCCAAGGTGACAGCTTGGTTTTGCCAATCTTGCCAAGCGATTTCTACAATCGGCGCTGAAACCGCGCCACCTACTTGCAAAATGACTTCATAACGAAATCGGGTCAGTTCATTATGATAATGGCCTCGTTTTAATTGAATCTGTACCGTTGTGATCTGAGGATAATGTTGTTTTAAGGCGATGAAAAAAGCGGGATCAATGACTAATTCAACCTCTTGGGCTATGTGTTGTTGCACCTGTTGCCGTAAGGCGGATTGAGTGAGCGAATCCGGTGCTTGATGGCCTTGAACAGAAGCATGATAAGCTTTGAGCAGCGGTAAACTACGAATGTCACCGAGGAAAATAGCGCCACCGGGTTGCACGACTTTGATGGCCTGATCTAACACTTTGATCAGGTAGTCAATGCTGGGAAAATACTGAATGACTGAATTGAGAATAATGGTGTCAAAAGTGCCAGGGGCGATATCGCTAAAATCATCTGCTGGGCGTTCAAATAGCTTGACATGCGCTAACGCTTTGATTTGATGCTTGAGTTGCTCAACTTGTTGCAAGACGACGGGGGAAAAATCGGTTCCCCAATACTGTTGGCTATGCGGTGCAATACGGGATAACAATAAGCCGGTGCCGCAACCGATTTCCAAAACACGCTTGGGTTTTAAAGACAGAATGGCATTGACTGCCGCGTCAACCCATTCGCGCATTTCTTCTGGCGGGATAGGTAAACCGGTATAGCTACTATTCCAGCCGGTAATATTAAAGCTGGGATCGGCTACAGTATCGGGTTGACCATAGTTTTCCTCGAAAACGTCTTCCCATTGGTTAATGAGTTCAGTTTGACCCGCTTGATTTGCATCATCAGCCATTTGGCTTGGATCATCAAAATCAGGCACCACATAAGCCATTAACCGCTGATTCTCTTCCTCATTTGAGACTGCTCCGCAAGTGATCACGGCTTCTCGTACTGCGGGGTGTTGCAATAATACGGTTTCAATTTCTCCTAATTCAATACGAAAACCCCGTATTTTGACTTGTTGATCGATGCGCCCTAAATATTCAAGACTGCCATCGGCTAAATAACGTGCCAAGTCTCCCGTTTTATAGAGACGCGCATTGGGTTCATCACTAAACGGGTTTTTGATAAATCGCTCTGTTGTGAGTTCAGGCCGGTTGAGATAGCCGCGAGCCACGCCAGCCCCCCCGACGTATAATTCCCCTGGAATACCGATAGGGGTAGGTTGGCGATGACGATCCAGTATGTAAATGTGTAAATCAGGAATGGGTAGACCAATCAGACTGCCTGGAGAATTGAGATCGTCTTGCGTGAGGGGACGATAAGTGACATGTACCGTGGTTTCGGTGATACCGTACATATTCACTAATTGGGGCGTTTGATCACCATGTCGTTCAAACCAAGGTTTTAAGGTTTGAAAGTCTAGGGCTTCGCCGCCAAAGATGATTTGTCGTAAGTTTAAGGGGTCATTGGGTTTTCCAACACGTTCTTCGGCCTGAATCAGTTGACGAAAGGCTGAGGGGGTTTGGTTGAGAATCGTCACCTGTTGGCTGACAAGCAATGCGTAGAAGCTGTCAGGTGAGCGGCTTACCCAGTAGGGGACGATGACTAAGCGACCGCCATAGAGCAGGGCTCCCCACAGTTCCCAAACGGAAAAATCAAAGGCATAAGAATGAAATAGGGTCCAAATATCTTGTTCATTAAAGTGAAACCAAGCTTGAGTGGCTGTCAATAAACGCGCCACATTCGCATGACACACTTCAACGCCCTTGGGCTTGCCGGTTGAACCAGAGGTATAAATCACGTAGGCTACATTGTCAGGTTTGACAGCACTCACTGGATTATCAGCAACGGCCTGAGCAATCAGGTCCCACTGGCTATCGAGACAAATCAGCGCAAGGGTTGTTGCGGTTGGCAATTCTGCGACTAACGCTTCTTGCGTCAGCAATACCGTGATTTGAGCATCTGCTAATATAAAAAGCAGTCGTTCTGGGGGAGAACTTGGATCTAAAGGCAGGTAGGCTCCGCCGGATTTGAGAATACCGAGTAGCCCGATCACCATTTCCAAAGAACGTTCGACACATAAGCCAACCAGGCTGTCGGGTTTGATCCCTTGGGTTGTTTGCAAATAGTGTGCGAGTTGATTGGCTCTCGTGTTCAGTTCATGATAGGTTACAGACTGATCTTCAAACACCAGCGCAATGCGATCTGGTGTACGGGCAACTTGGTTTTCAAACCTTTGATGAATGCACGGTTCGGCCGGGTAGATTGTGTGGTGATGCCAGTCTACCAATAGTTGATGTCGCTCTGCTTGGTTTAGCAATGATAATTCTGAAATAGGCCTGTCAGGCTGTGCCACAATCTCTGTCAATAAGGTGTGAAAATGTTGCTGCATACGGATGATTGTGGTGGCATCAAACAAATCAGTATTGTACCTAAAAAAACAAACCAGTGCGTTTTTGAGCTCGACCATTTCTAAGCTCAAATCAAACTCAGTGTCTTGTCGTGCAATTTCAAAAATCTCAAAATTTTTCGCTTCAGCATCGCCACTGTTGTGAGTGGGTACGGCGTTAAATTCTCCAAATGACTGCTTTTGTAAAATAAAATTCACTTGGAATAGGGGTGAGCGGCTGGCATCGCGAACCGACAACAATTTTTCAACCAACAAGGGAAAGGGATAGTCTTGATGGGCCAGTGCTTCCAAGACGGTTTCGCGTACTTGAGTCAAAAAGGCCTTAAAATTCGGGTTGTCAGAAAAATCCGCTCTTAAAACGACGGGGTTCACAAAATAACCGAGAATATCAGCAAATTCCGCTTCATTTCTACCTGCTGTTGGCGAACCGACTAGGATATCGTCTTGGCCGCTGTAACGATGAAGCAATATTTGAAAAGCAGCCAGAAGTAGCATATAAAGGCTGATGCCTTCTGCTTGTGCTAATTGTTTCAGTCTTTCGCTCAGTTCTGGCGTTAACTGGAGAATCAGAGTCGCACCATCATAGGTTTGCACAGGGGGCCTGGGCCTATCCGTGAGCAAATTGAGTATAGGTAATTCACCTGCAAGCTGTTTTTGCCAGTAACGCCATAACCGTTCGCCCTCGGGACCCGCTAACATATCGGTATGCCACTGCACATAGTCCACATATTGCCATTTAAGAGGCGGTAATTTTACCGTGCTGCCCCTTTGTGCCATTTGGTAATAAAATAAGGGCAATTCATTGACTAACAAACGCCAACCTGACCAACCATCAACAACAATGTGGTGTATTGTCAGTAACAGGATATAATCTTGCTCAGAGCGCCTGAACAGGTTGATCCGCAGCA
>JAYQWI020000719.1:0-2952 GCA_035871815.2 Candidatus Parabeggiatoa communis | reverse complement strand
TTTGGTAAATTCCAATGGCCCTATTTTGATTTTATTATCAGGAATATCCATTTTTTTTTCCAGAAAAGAAGACTTCCAACAGGATAGCCACGATAAATACTGTCAAAAAGATTGCTGATATCTTTTTTGTCCCAAACAAAGTTACGCTGAAAAAAAGGAATCATGATTTTCCCAGTTCTGACGATCTTGAGAAGATCATCAATACTCTCAGCACGGGCTTCGGGCCTACTATTCATAGGTATTTCTCCAGTAAATCAAGGAAGTTTAAAATATCTGTTTTTACTCTGGGTTCAAATTTCTCCATGTCTGTTTGTTCAGCCTTTTGGCAATTTTCCATGAATGTTTTGCAGATATTTTTGGTGAAAAGTTCTTTTTTATAATCGGCAAAGTCTTTTTCCTGAGCCGAAAGGTTATTCCATTTTTGAAAACGAGGATTGGAAAATGTGGTTAAATGATAATACTGTTGAATAATGAAATCAGGAATGTAATTTTCTATTTCCCGCTTTGATGAGATATGGCAAGGTTGAAATTTAGCTTGACACTTATGTTCAGTCTTGTTGGCGACATCACTTGCAGATTCAAGAGATGAAGTTCGGTCACTATCCATAAAGACAATAATTCTTTCATAATCTTGTATTCGTTGTACCGATTTTAACACTTCACCTTTCCCGCCTCTGCCATCTATTTTTAGCCATTTTTGTTCGAGGGACAGTTGTATTTCATCACGTTCAAAAGCCCGCACAAAACCTTCAAATAATTTCCAGTCATCTGTGTTTTCGAGAAAAAGAGTCAGGGGTTGTTCGGCCCATTCTCCCACATGATGTGGTGTCAAGTGCCAAGGTACCTGCTTAGTTTTGGTTCCCACACACAAAGATAGAAAGGCTTTTGGGAATAAAGTATCCGCTTCACAAGTCATGCTGTCATTTTCAGGATAGAGTGTGTCTATAGCGTATAAGCTCCGTCGTACCAATTCTTCCCATTCTACACGATCCATGGGCGCAACGGCTTGAAGAAAAAAATCCGATTCAATAATCTCATCAGGATCGCCTTCAATACAAAGTAAGTGTTGTCCCATAGCAACACGGGAAAATAGTCTGCTTAGTTGTTGATAACACTCGCGATCTTGAGAATTGAAAATTTGCTGGATATCTTTGATGACGACTCTCATAATTAACAACCTTAATTATCGTTGGCTCAGAGCGCGACGAATCGCATGATATTCTTCCTGAACTTCTGAAAAAATACCTCTTGGCCACCAAGAAGGCGTTCCTCTGTCGTTCAATTCAATCGCTTTGCTAATAGAACGACCCTCTTTATTTTTTTCTACATAATAAAAACGCACCCAGGTATGCGAAATTCTTTGCTCTGCAATGGCTCGGCGAATTCTGAGCAAAAGCGTGTCTGAGTGCGTTTCCACCAGAATACTGCGTTTTGTATCCATCGCGGCGACGAGAAGTTCTGCAATGCCGGTATGTGCGAAAGGATGAAGGTGTAATTCAGGTTGTTCCAGAATGAGTAAGCATTTTTCTTCATGAGTAGCTTCTGCATCGATTGTCGCCAGAGAAGTCAGCGTAGTGACAATCGGTAAAACCTGACCAATGCCTTCTCCGGTATCAGCCATATTGATTATATGTTGCCAAGGATATTTGGCTTGAATCTCAAATCCCCACGCATTTTTTTCAATTAAAATTTCAAGTCCCACATATTCTTGAAACCAGCGACTAACCGCTGTTAACAATTTTTGATCCTTCTGTTTGCTTAAAAACAACCAATGGGGCGCATGACTACCGTCTGGCTCAACATCAGGACGTATTCCGCTGGGAAATCTGTACATCCGTTGGGGACGCTGCCGCATTCCTCCCACAAAACTGATATCGTCTGGAAGCGTTTTCAGTGGTTTCAATTCCTTGTTAATCAATTGCTTGACATTTTCAAAGTTTTCTTCATTCTCTATCTCTACCGTTTTACTATTTTCAGTTGAGATGACGTTAAATATCGTCACAAGTTGCCGATGTTCTTTTTCTCTGAGTTCAGTACCACCGAGTTCGACGACTTTAAATGGGGCGTTTTCCAATCTTAAGCACCCAGTAAAACCTTGAAATCTTTCGCCATAACAGATTTCTTTTAGCGTTCTCCCAAAATCTATGCCAGGGAGTTCTAGGGGAAATGGCGTTATCGCCTTTTCCCGAAATATATGAGTTAAAAATAAAGGTACCCGGCACAGTGAACTTTTACCAGAGTCATTTTTTCCAAAAATGATAGTTAAAGGTGCAAGCTCTATTTTGGTTGATTGTGCAAAAGACTTATAGCCTTCTATGGTAAATTCGATGAGTTTTATCATTTTTGTGTCATTTATAAGCCTAAAATTGGGAAAAAAAGTTTATTCTAAGTAGTCGTACTGTTAACAAGCCCCCAAAGCCGCTTCCTTAACTTCCTCCTTCACAATCGGAAACGTCCCCAAAATAGGTTTAAACTCTCAATAGGGTTGTTTTTAAAATTTAGCGTACCTGCTTCACGCCCCCCTTTCTACCCAAACCGTAACCAATACGATAAACATCTGGCATATTAATTCGTCCATCGCGCATCAGTCGAAATATTCCTAATTCAACTAAATCTTGTTTAATGCCTTCATAACCTTGCTCTATACGGCGAAGCGGCAAACGGACTACGGCATCATCATTGACTTGTTCTAAGGTTTCCAAAATATTCTTCTGTCCCCAACAATGCGTGATCGAATCAAATTCACAGGGAACCGTTTGCCCTTTTAATGGAATCATCAATTTATCTATCCAAGGATAATCTTCCCCCAATTCACGAACGCGAATACGGGAAGCCGCTTGTACGCCTTTTTTTATGGTTTGATAATGTAAAGGATAGGCTTGTTTATCACGTAAAGGTTCTGAAGCTGCGTTTAGTAAAGCTGCAAGCAAACTGCGTGGACTGGTTTTGTCA
>JAYQWI020000718.1:0-3826 GCA_035871815.2 Candidatus Parabeggiatoa communis | reverse complement strand
TCTCATCAGCTTCATCCAACTCATAAAGGCGTAGTAACACATAAGTATTTTGAAAAGATAAGTCAATATCACCAGAAAAATCATCTAATGTATTTTTTATTGCCAGACAAGTTTGCCCACCATTAATGACTTGTAAATCATTTATGACGACAGAATAATTTTGATTTTGCAAAGCATTGTGGCGAAACTTACTGCAAATCATCGTGATACCATTATTATAAAAATAAAAATTCTGGCGTTTTTCTTCATCAATCAAACTATTCTGAATTTCTTGATTAACCCAGCTTTTGTGGAATCCCAAATAATGACGAATATTGCGTTCTAATAGTTTATTACCATGTTGAGTAAATAGTTTTCTGATCTCTGTCACCAATACTTTGCCAATTAATATACGCCGATAGTTAAATTCTTCAACAAGTCCTTTACCTACCAATTGTAGACTCTCATTGATTGGCTTTGGTTTTTGTAATAACTCTACTAATTTATCAGGGTTAATATGTGTGCAACTAACTTGATCGCCAAAATTTGTGCTATCAATGTACTGTTGTGTGATCTCATTCCAAGGTAAACCATTATTACAAAGCATAATACGTACAGTTGGAATATAACCATCTCGTATTAAGGAGCGTATTTCTTCAATCTTTTGTTGTAATTGTAGATTAAACGTTAAAGATTTATCGGGATCAAATAATGCGCCAATAGTATTGAGTATCTTGACAACAGCATTTTCTGGAAAATTAGCCGTACCATCACGATTTGCTTTATATTTACCCTGAAATAGTGTCACTATAAATTCGTTATTTTGTAAATCACCAATATGCAAACCATCTATACCAGCATCATTACCTCCTTCCGTCAAACAATCTAATGCCTTTTCCAAGGATATTTCTAAAACAGTCTGAATGCACAACAAAACAAAAGTGGCAGAAATAAAAAAAGGCTTATCTTTTGCTAAGGTCTTATTGGTTTTAAGTTGTTGTTGTAAATGAGTTTCATATTGTTCAGCTAATTTCCTAACCCGTTGATCGATGATAGTAATATTAATATTCATTTCGTGCTATTTAATAAAAAATGTTATGGTTTGAAAAACCAAACTAAAGTTTGGAGTCCGTTTCTCAATAATATATTTATATTAAAGTATAAAAATAGCATAAGTAAATAAACTTATCAATAAAATTAGGACTGAGTCAGGTAGATCGGCTTAGTGCAACGTAACCCGACATTTTCAACTATCCCGTTATGTTGAGTTACGATTCGCTAACCCAAGCTACACTACTACACGGGCGCATTCCAAAAAAAGGGTTATTATCAATCCCGGTGAAGTACAACGAATTCACGAAATAAACGAATAAAACTTAACGAGCCTTGCCTAAAGAAAATGAACACCAATAAGTTGGCCTTGAAATATTCTTTACACTGAAACGCTGATTTTTTTAATATAAGGATTACCGATTGATAACGACATGGCAACCTACTGCCCATTTTAAAACCGTGCTTTTACGTGCGCGTGTCTATAAAGAAATTCGTGCCTTTTTTGCTCAGCGTGATGTGCTGGAAGTTGAAACGCCTATATTGTCTGGCGCTTGTGTTCCTGATCTGAATATTGAACCTTTTTATACTGATTATCATGGGCCGAATCCTAAACGTTTGTTTTTACAGACGTCGCCTGAATTGGCGATGAAACGGTTGTTAGCGGCGGGCAGTGGGCCTATTTTTCAAATCTGTAAGGTATTTCGTGATGGGGAAGCGGGGCGTTGGCATCATCCTGAATTTAGTTTATTAGAATGGTATCGCCCTGGCTTTAATAAAGAGGATTTAATTGAAGAAGTCGATGTGTTTTTGCAAACCTTATTGCATTGTCGATCCGCTGAGCGTTTGCGTTATTGCACCGTGTTTGAACACTATACGGGTTTGCATCCTTTAGACACGGCTTTGTCTGTTTTACAAGCGTATGCGGCCCAATTTGGATTCCCTGATGTGGGGCAATTGGATCGCGATACCTGTTTACAATTGATTTTGTCTCATCAGATTGAACCGCATTTAGGCGAAATTCGGCCGACTGTGATTACGGATTTTCCGGCCAGCCAAGCGGCTTTAGCGCGAAAACGGGTTGATGATCCTGAATGGGCTGAACGTTTTGAAGTGTATGTGCAAGGGATTGAATTAGCGAATGGATTTTATGAATTGACTGATCCGGTTGAGCAACGTGAACGTTTTGAAGCCGATTTACGCAAAAGACAAGCGAGCAATTTGCCGACTTATCCGTTGGATGAGGCGTTTTTAGGGGCCTTGGAATCAGGATTGCCTGATTGTGCAGGGGTAGCCTTGGGATTAGATCGTTTATTGATGTTAATAGCTGGGGCTTCTCATATTGATGAGGTGTTAGCATTGCGAGTAGAATGAATAGTCATTATCAGTTATCAGTTATCAGTTATCAGTTATCAGTTATCTAAAAATCAATAGAACGCTGATTTCCAGGCAAAAACTTTTGCCTGGAAATCAACGCGAATCATGACAATCAGTTAAATCAACGTTCTATCCAAAACAATCAATAGAACACAGATTCTCATCATTTAAAATAATGATATCTATTGTAAAAAAAAGTGTATCTATTGTGCATGAACTGAAAGATATTCAACAGTGGCTTGAGCTAATAAACTGGAACGGCTCTCCCCTTGTTTTTTAGCATATCGATCCAGTTGAGAAAGTATTTTTTCAGGTAAAATCACTTCAATGGGTGTTGAATTACCGGAAATCTTTGAAATATCAACACGGACTGAATCCCAAATACCGTCTGAGTAATCAGGGTTCTGATAATGTTTCTCAATAGCTTGAGGAATAGGGATTAATTCCTCATCCATTAACAACCCCTCAATATGGCACGCAATGGCTTCTTTGGTATTATCTAATGCCTCATCTAAAGTATCACCTGCCGAAAAGCAACCGGGTAAATCGGGTACCGTAACACCATAAGCTGAATCAGCGTCTTTATGAACGACAACGGGAAAATTCATCATCTTTTTAAAACGAAGTTAAGGCCAATTCCAACCGGCTTGTTTGTAAATACTACGTAATGTCCCTTTTGGTAAATCCTTTTTGGGATGTGGGACAGTCACACGTCCAAGTTTGTTGGGATGTATAAACTGGTAATGGCTGCCTTTTATATTTCTTAATACCCATTTTTCTTGTTTCAGACGGGCTATTATATCTTGACTATTCATTTAAAGTCGTATCGGGTTTGCACTAGCCGTTAACAGTTATCACTGAGCAAAAATCAGCGAAGCTTTCAATTCCTACTTCATATTAGCTAGTACCGGTGTGGTAGTGAAAGAGACCAGTGCAATGCCTAGGTTTAGCGTTTTCATCTTGTATTCCTCTCGTTTTTGAGAATTAATAGAAAACTCAAGAATGTATTGACAAGGGTTTTGTGATATCTCATGTCAGTCCTCCTAAAAAGTCATAGACTTGTCCCTAAATAACGTAACCCATTGAAAATACAATACCTCATTCGACGAAATATCAATGACTTAAGTTTATTAAGGGACAAGTCTAGTGATGTGAGTCTATATGAATGTCGTCTTAACTTTTAAGACACCTAACCACACCTAACCCCTCCTGCTTGGACTCTCAATGAACTTTTATATTATTCAAATCCAAATCAAATACAAAAGAGGGAATTCGCTGACTGAAATTAACCTCATAAGTCGTCATACCACCAGATGCACTAGGCACCTTGAGACAAGGAATGTGTAGTTTTCCTGTCGTGGGATCGTATGAAGCCTCTTGTAGACAGTCGTCGTTACTGATTCCGCAGGATGCGGGATCA
>JAYQWI020000717.1:0-2742 GCA_035871815.2 Candidatus Parabeggiatoa communis | reverse complement strand
GGGGCTGTTGAGTAAAGTCTGCATGTCATTGCTGATGCCGGAAACACCCCGTAATCCAGATTGGTGATAAAGTAAATCGCTCAGCGTTTTTAAGTCCATGCCCTCATTTAATAAATGTAATAGAACACCCGGATCAATCGCGCCACAACGGGTGCCCATCGGTAAACCATCTAGGGCCGTAAAACTCATGGTTGTGGCTATACTCTCTCCCGCTTTGAGGGCTGCCAAACTGGCACCATTGCCTAAATGGGCGACTATCATTCGGTTTGGTAAATAGCCCGCTACCTTTGGCAACGTCTGAGCAATATATTCATAAGATAAACCATGAAAACCGTAGCCCCTGATACCTTGTTCGGTTAAAGAGCGGGGTAAGGCAAAAGTTCGGGCAATAGCCGGTTGGGTAGCATGGAAGGCCGTATCGAAACAAGCCACCTGTGGCAAATCGGATTTGATTTGACGCAAGGCTTTGATGGGTGCAATATTATGCGGTTGATGTAATGGTGCTAATGGAATCAGTTGCTCTAATTCATGAATGATATCGTCATTTGTGAGTACAGGTGCCGTGAATGTGATGCCACCATGTACAATTCGATGTCCGGCGGCTACTAAGGTGATTTCTTCACGTTGTGCTATCCAATCAAGTAGTACCGCAAAAGCGTTTTCATGAGTCGTTGTGCCTAAATACTCTTTGATTAAATGAGTACCCGTCACATCTTTAGCCAGAAAAGAAGCATGGGTACCGATTCCAGTAATATCAATTTGATAAACCCGCTCTAAAGTCGCATTTTCACGCGAGGCAAACAGTGAACATTTCATACTAGAAGAACCCGCATTAACGACTAAAATAGCATTACTGTTCATCTGAAAATTCTCCTGATTATTTTGTGAAGCATACTACCAATAGGGCAACCACGAGGGATTGCCCCTACAGGCGTAATATACCACCAATAGGGCAACCACGAGGGATTGCCCCTACACACGTAATATACCACCAATAGGGCAACCACGAGGGATTGCCCCTACAGGCGTAATATACCACCAATAGGGCAATCACGAGGATGCGACTTGTAGGGGCAATCCCTTGTGGTTGCCCATTTTCAAAATATTAAAATGGGGCCTTTTTTGGAAGCCTTATAATTTTTTTGAGAGTGGGTTATCTCTTTGGTAGTGGGCTAACAAGAGTGCTAGGGCACATGATGCCATACGACTCAATACCGTATCAGCGCGACTCGTCAAAGCAATGGGAACTCGTGCCCCTAGCACGATACCGGCCGATTGCGCTTCGGCCATATATTCCAATTGTTTTGCCAACATGTTGCCCGATTCCAAATCGGGAGCGACTAAAATATCCGCTTGTCCAGCCACTGGGGATTCAATCCCTTTAATATGTGCCGCTTCTTCAGAAACCGCATTATCAAAAGCTAAAGGGCCATCAATGATGCCACCTGTGATTTGTTTACGATCAGCCATTTTACATAAAGCCGCCGCTTCCAAAGTCGAACGCATTTTGGGATTGACGGTTTCTATCGCTGACAAAATCGCCACTTTCGGTTTTTCCACCTTTAAAGCATGGGCTAAATCAATCGCATTTTGTACAATGTCACGTTTCGTTTCTAAAGTGGGTTCAATATTAATAGCCGCATCCGTCACAAACAAGGGACGAGGATAAGTTGGTACGTCCATGAGAAAAACATGGCTCATTCGACGGTTGGTGAGAATGCCAATTTGTCCTCGTATAGCGGCAGACATTAATTCATCCGTGTGCAAACTGCCTTTCATCACCGCTTCGACTTCCCCAGAACGCGCCATAGCAACGCTTTTAGCCGCAGCATCATGGCTATGCTCCGTATCGATTATACGGTAAGGCGATAAATCAAGTTGTTCCAGTTCAGCCACTGCTTTAATTTTGCTCTCAGGCCCAACAAACACGGGCACAATCAAATGGCTATGGGCCGCATCAATTGCACCTTTCAGCGAATTAGCATCCACCGGATGCACGACGGCCATCGAAATCGGCTCAAATTCCTTTGTCATATTAATCAAACGTTGCAATTGCGTACCAGGGTGATTCAAATAAAATTTTGGCAACATCGCTCGCGGACATTTGATTTTGAGAAGTGGCGCGTACATATCTGCAACACCGCTATACACCACTTCCTGATTTTGGTTAAGACAGTAACAATCAAAAATAACACGATGCCCTTCCTCAATTTTTTCCTTCACGATTATTGTCACCGTAACGGTATCACCCAATGCTACCGGCCTTTTAAACTCAAAGGATTGTCCACGATAAACCGTTCCAGGGCCGGGTAACTGGTTACCCAACAGATTTGAAAGCAAGACACCACTCCACAAACTGTGTCCCATGATTTTTTGAAAGTCACTATGCTGAGCATATTCAAGATCGGTATGAGTCGGATTCACATCACCAGAAAGAATCGCAAATAAATGAATATCCTCGGTATTTAAGGTACGGCTGAGCGTGGCCGAATCACCTATTTTGATTTCATCATAAGTTTTATTTTCAAGAAATTCCATAATATTATCAGTTATCAGTTATCAGTTATCAGTGATCAGTTATCAGTTATTTATCGGGTATGTTTTGGGTTTTTAAAGCCCAGCATTCTTAAAAGGGGGCAAACCTGTGTGTTTACCTACATTAAATCTACAAAATAACATCTGGTAGGGGCAGAGCGGCGTGTTTACCCTTGTGAGCTGAACAGGTTTTTAGATCACATTTTG